>VBFW01000210.1 GCA_005880525.1 Chloroflexota bacterium
TGCGCCCGAGCTGCGGTGCGCGTCGATCACCTTGCGAATGGATTCGGCGCTCAGCAGCGGCGAGTCGGCGTTCACGATGAGCAGGTCGCCTCGCGAAAGGACCTCGGGGGGTACCTGCTGCACTGCATGCCCGGTGCCTTCAGGCTCGCGCTGGTAGATGACCTCGGCCTGGCCGTCCAGGTGGGCAGCTACCTCGGCGTGATGCGAGCTCACGATCGCCTTGACGTCGGTCGCGCCGGCCGCCTTGACCGCGTCGACTACCCAGTCGACCATGGGGCGGCCGCAGATGGGATGGAGCACCTTCGGGGTGCGAGACCGCATCCGAGTGCCGTGGCCGGCGGCGAGGATGACAGCCGTTAGCTCCTGGCTCACGTTGGGCTTAGAGATTATACGGACGCCCCTGTTCGAGCCCTGCCGCGCATCCCGACCCCTAAGCGAACGTCTACTGTGGTGGCGTGAGCGACGAAGCGCCGGTCGACACCGACGACGCAGACGTACCGGAGAAGCTGCCTGTCCTTCCGCTGAAGTCGACGGTGGTGTTCCCTCGCATCTTCATCCCGCTCTCAGTGGGCCGCCGCCGTTCGCTCAAGCTGCTCGAGGACCTGCCCCCCGGCGATCGGTACATCGCGGTTGCCGCGCAGCTCGACGAGACCGCGGAGGAGGTCGGCTTCGACGATCTTCACCACATCGGCGCGCTGGTGCGAATCCAGCACATGCTCAAGCTGCCGGACGGAACGGTGCAGCTGGCGGTGCTCGGCGTGCGCCGCATCAAGCTGAGCGGCGCCGTCTCTGACGAGCCTTACCTCACCGCGAGCATCGAGGCCCATCCCGAGGTTGTCGACGAGCAGGCAGCGATCGAACGCGAGGCAC
>VBFW01000211.1 GCA_005880525.1 Chloroflexota bacterium
GACGAGCGGCAGCACCTCCTCGAGATGGATTCGCCGCGCGAAAAGCTCGAGAAGCTGCTGGGCCATATGGCGCACGAGCTCGAGGTGCTCGAGCTTGGTCGCAAGATCCAGTCCCAGGCCGAAGAGTCGATGGGCAAGGCCCAGCGCGAGTACTTCCTGCGCGAGCAGCTGAAGGCCATCCAGCGCGAGCTGGGCGAGCTCGATGGCGACCAGGCCGAGCTGTCCGAGCTTCGCGAGCGGATCACCAAGGCCGGACTTCCCCCCGAGGCCCAGCGCGAGGCCGAGCGCGAGATCTCGCGCCTCGAGCGCATCCCCAGCGCGTCGCCTGAGTCGTCGGTCATCCGAACCTACCTCGACCTGATGGTCTCGTTGCCGTGGAACACGTCCACAGGCGGTGAGGTCGACGTGACGAAGGCTCGCGCGATCCTCGACGACGACCACTACGACCTCGACAAGGTGAAGCAGCGCATCGTCGAGCACCTCGCGGTGCGGCAGCTGCGCCAGGACCGCGGCGCCACCGAACGCGGACGCGAGCCCATCCTCTGCTTCGTCGGCCCTCCCGGCGTGGGCAAGACGTCGCTGGGGCACTCGATCGCCCGCGCGATGGGGCGCAAGTTCGCGCGCGCCTCGCTCGGCGGAGTGCACGACGAGGCCGAGATCCGCGGCCACCGCCGCACCTACATCGGCGCGATGCCAGGCCGCGTCATCCAGGCGATCCGGCGCGCCGAGTCCAACGACCCGGTATTCATGCTCGACGAGGTCGACAAGATCGGCGCCGACTGGCGAGGCGATCCGTCATCCGCGCTGCTCGAAGTCCTCGACCCCGAGCAGAACAAGGACTTTCGCGACAACTATCTCGACGTGCCGTTCGATCTCTCGAAGGTCATGTTCATCACCACCGCCAACACGCTCGACACCATCCCGCCCGCGCTGCGCGACCGCATGGAGGTGCTGAACCTCTCGGGCTACACCGAGGCCGAGAAGGTGCACATCGCGCGGCGCTTCCTCATCCCCAAACAGCTCGCCGCCCACGGACTGCGACCCGACGAGGTGACGATGGCCGACGACGCGATCCGCCTCATCGTGGGCGAGTACACACGTGAGGCCGGCGTCCGCAATCTCGAGCGCGAAATCGCATCGGTGATGCGCCGTGCCGTGGCCGACATCGCGGTCGGCAAGAAGATCCGCAAGGCGGTCAACGTCCGGCGCGTGCGCGCGGCGCTGGGCAAGCGTCGCCATTTCGACGATGTCGCCGAACGCATCGACCGTCCCGGAGTCGCCACCGGCCTGGTGTGGACGCCCACAGGCGGCGAGATCATCTTCGTCGAGGCCGCGCTGACGCCCGGCAAGGGTGAGCTGAAGCTGACCGGTCAGCTGGGCGATGTGATGAAGGAGTCGGCGGCGGCGGCGCTCTCGTACCTCAAGTCGCACGCCCGCGAGGTCGGCATCGAACTGTCGCAGTTCAAGAACGACATCCACGTCCACGTGCCTGCCGGTGCGCAGCCGAAGGAAGGGCCGTCGGCCGGACTGACCGTCCTGACCGCCATGGCCTCGATCCTCACCGGCCGGCCCGCCCGAGACGACATCGCGATGACTGGCGAGATCACGCTGCGCGGGCGGGTGCTGCCGATCGGCGGCGTCAAGGAGAAGGTGCTCGGCGCGCACCGCGCCGGCATCCGGCGAGTGATCCTGCCCAAGCGCAACGAGGCCGACCTGGACGACATCCCGCCCGACCTCCGGCGTCAGATCGAGTTCGTGATGGTGGAGTCGATCGACGAGGTGCTGAAGCAGGCGCTGTCGCGCGACGATGTGGCGGCCAAGGCCACGACCAACGGCTCCGGCGCGGCTAGCGTTCCCCAGCCCGTGGCTGAGCCCGCTCCAGGATCTTTGCGTGCGCGGCGAGCTCGATCGAGTCGTCCAGCGGCGCGAGTTCGGCCATTCCGCGGCGACTGAGGGCGCGCCTGATCAGGTAGTCCGCCAGGTGCGGGTTCTTCGGCAGCAGCGAGCCATGCAGGTAAGTGCCGACAACGCCGCCCTGGACGCACCCTTCGGTGCCGTCGCCGCCGTTGTTGCCCGATCCGACGCGAACTCGGCCAAGCGCCCTCGCGCCAGCTCCCAGAAAAGTGCGTCCGCTGTGGTTTTCGAATCCGACCAGGGTCGTCGGTTTGAGATCTTCGAGCGTGGTGTCCACGACCACGTCGCCGATGAATCGTTTCTTGCCTGCCTCGGTGCGCACGTCGATGAGCCCGATGCCGGGAAATCGCTCGCCTTCTGCTGTCTGGTAGTAGTGCCCGAGCAGCTGGTAGCCGCCGCACACCGCCAGCACCACCGAGCCGTTGGCGACGGCCGCCTCCAGCGGCTCCTGCTTGATCTCGATCAGGTCGTCATACACGAGAGCCTGCTCACGGTCCTGGCCGCCACCGAAGAAGAAGACATCCACGTCTTCCATTCCGTGCGCCGCGCCGCGGCCCAGGTCGATGGCGCGCGCATCCAGGCCTCGCCATTCGGCTCGCTTGAGCAGGGTCAGGATGTTGCCGCGGTCCCCGTAGATGTTCATCAGGTCCGGGTACAGCCATCCGACTGTGAAGCGGTTCTTCTTTTTCGTCATCAGGTCTCCCAGTAAGGCTTCGCCCAGCCACGTCGGACGAGCTCGGCCCTGATGTCGAGCATGGCGGTATAGGTGCACAGGATGTGCGCCGTCGCGCCTTCCGGTGTGACCGAGATCAGGTCGTCCAGCGCCCGGCCCGGCTCGGTCTGCGGCGGGCGCGCCTCCACCCCTGCGTACTTCAGACGCACGGCCAGGTCGTGGGCGCGCTTGCCCGCGGGGACGACGACCTGCGCCCTGCCGGCGAGCTGCTCGAAATCGACGTCCCAGATCCAGGACACGTCAGTCCCGTCGGCCTTGCGATCGTTGAGCCCGAGGATGAAATGCGTCGCGCCCGCCATGTCGACGGCCGTCCTCAGCGTCTCGTTGAAGCCGGCGGGATTCTTGGACAGCACGAGCACGAGGCGCCGGCCGCGAAAGTCCATCTTCTCCTGCCGGCCGAACGCGGCCGTGAAACCGTGCATTCGCTCGGCCATGTACTGGCCGTCGACGCCCAGGACTGTGCCTGCCGCGAATGCGGCGACCGCGTTGTACGCGTTGTAGAGCCCGCCGACCGGCAGCTCCACCCGCGTCTCCCCGATGTTCATTCCGACGCTGTCGAATCCCTGCAGCGCGATGTCGGTCGCGGCGACTCCCGGTGAAGGCCTCGCGAAGTCGCCGTTCGGACACTCGTATATGCCGTCGTGCCCCAGGTACACCGCCGAGAAGCGCAGGCTCGCACCGCACTTAGGACACGTGCGCGCATCGGCGGCGTGAGGCAGCTTGCGCATCGCCACCACGGGATCCTCGATGCCGAACCACAGTGGGGTCCGCCCGAGCCCCAGTCCGATCTCTCCTACGCGCGGGTCGTCGGCGTTGAGCACAGCCTGCGCCCCTTCAGGGATGCTCTCGAGTGCGGCTTCGATCGTCTTTGCGATCTTCTCCAGCTCGCCGTATCGGTCGAGCTGGTCGCGAAACAGGTTCAGGACGATCGCGATGCGCGGCTGGATCTCTTCCACCGCCCTCGGCAAGCTTGCCTCGTCGATCTCGAACACTCCCCAGTCCGCGCGGAGCTTGCCGTCCGGCCCAGCGCTTCTCAGGGCGGCCGCGGTGGCACCGAAGATGAGGTTTGCGCCCGCGCGATTGGAGACCACGCGTTTACCCATCCCCTCGAAGATGCTCGTCAGCAATCGGGCGGTGGTCGTCTTGCCGTTGGTGCCGGTGATCAGGATCGAGCCCTCAGTCAGGTCCCCCGTGAGCTTGCGCAGGATGGTCGGGTCGATCGCCCGCGCTACATCGCCGGGCAGCGTCGTGCCTCCGCCGAGTCCGCTCAGCCGCGACAGCGCTCCGGTCGCCTTCCCCGCCCACACCGCGGCCGTGCGGCGCATCAAGCCCACGCTCCGACCGGGCGCGCGACAGCGGTCCAGCAGTCGAGCTTTCTCACCGCGTCTTCAGCGTCCTCGCGATCCGGGCACGCAAGGAAGAACGCCGAGCCGCTGCCCGTCATCCGCCAGCCCTCGCCGAGATGCTCGGCAAACCTGTCAACTCTTTCGTCGACGCGGCCCGCCGCCCCACGCAGCTGGTTGGGGCCGGTCGCCTCTGCAGGATCGAGCTTGTCCCATGCCTCATACACCGCCGCCGTCGACAGCTCGATGCCCGGCCAGGCGATGGCGAACCACGACCTCTCCACTTCAACCGGCGTGACTCGCTCGCCCACGCCCTCGATCAACGCCGCCCCGCCCCTGAGGAAGAAGCTGACGTCCGCGCCGACCCGCGCGGCCAGGGGCTTCAGATCGACATCGAGTCGGTAAAGGGTCGCCAGGGCGCGCAGCGCCGCGGCCGCGTCGGAGCTGGCACCACCCAGCCCGGAACCTGGCGGGATCCGCTTGTGCAGGAAGTAGCTGGTCGGCAATTCGCGCTCCGCTGCGGCCTCGACTGCCCTGTGCGCGCTCAGCACCGTATTGGTGACGTCAGGGGGCAGGTCGAAGCCGGTCGTCGTCAACGACGTCTCACCGGCCGGCTCGGCGGTGAGAAGGTCATGGAGCTCGACCGTCTGCATCCGCGTGCGCAGGTCGTGCATCCCGTCCGGCCGGCGACGCACGACGGCGAGGTCGAGGTTCACCTTCGCGCGCGCCGGCAACGCGATGCTGCGCGCGGAAGCGGCTGCGGGCCGTGGGCTCCGCACCGGATTCAAGGACGCGCTATGCGTAGCTCTGCCCGGTACGCGATCGCTCTTTCGCGATAATGCCGCGCCGAGTTTTCGACCCAGCCCCGCGAGGAGCCGTCCAGCTCCTTCTTCACGCTCGCCGGCACGCCCGCGGCCAGGTGACCCGGGGGAACCTCACTGCCCTCGCGCAGCACCGATCCCGCAGCGAGCATCGAACCGGCTCCCAGGCGGCTGCGCTGCAGCATCGTCGCCCCCATGCCGACCAGCGCCCCCTCCTCGACCACGCAGCCTTCCAGCTGCGCGGAATGGCCGATGGTCACATTGCGCTCGATCACCGTGGGCAGATTGCGCGCGCAATGGATCACAGCATTGTCCTGAACGTTCGAGCCTTCGCCGACCTTGATCGTCGCCTCGTCGCCACGCAGCACAGCGCCGAACCACACGCTCGCGCCCGCCTCAACCTCGACGTCTCCGATGAGCACGGCGGTGGGGGCGATGTACGCGTCGGCGTGCACCTGAGGGCGGCGGCCTCGGAATTCGAATTCCACGGCCCTCTATAATTCCAGATTCGTGCTCAACTCCCTCCTGTCGATGGCGCACGTTTAGCCGATGGCGAAGCGAACCGCGTCCGCCAAGAAGCAAGCCCGTGCAGGCGTGCGACGCTCTGCGCGCAATCGAGGCGTGCGCTCGGAGGTCAAGACGATGGTCGTCAAGGCCCGGCGCTCGTTCATCGAGAGCCCGGTGGCCGAGTCGGACCGCGCTGCGCTGACCGTGGACGCGATCCGGGCGCTCGACCGCGCGGCCGCGAAGGGCATCGTTCACCGCAACAACGCGGCGCGGCGTAAGTCACGCCTGATGCGTCAGCTCGTGAAGCTTGGTGTTCCGGCACCGGCGGCTGCTCGCACCGCGGCCAAGGGCAAGAAGGGCGCCGCCGCGGCGCCGGCTCCCGCTCCGGCCAAGCCCGACAAGAAAGGAAAGAAGTAGGCCGGAGCCGCATTGCGGCGCCTACAGCCGGCTGAGCAGCACCTCCAGCCCAAGCTCAGCGTCCACCTGGCCGGACTTGACCTCCCACTCGTAGTCCCGGATCGCCCTCAGAGCCGCCTCGAGCCTGTCAGGCTGCACCGAGCGCGCGGCGTCGTATGCCTTCTGCACCACGAACGAGTGCTGACTCATGTTGCCCTGGATGTTTTGCAGTGACTCACCTCGGTCCTGCTTCGCTCGCACCTCGAGCACGAGCGCGAGATGGCGCGCGATGCGATAGGCGATCGATGTCGGCTGATAGCCGGAGCGGGTGAGGTTGCGAGCGATGGTCC
>VBFW01000212.1 GCA_005880525.1 Chloroflexota bacterium
AGCTGACATTCCTGCAACGGAGTCTCGAAGCAGGTCACACGGCACACGCCTTAGGGACTCTCAAACGCATCTTGACGATCCTCAAGACGGTCGTCGCGCAGGTCGATGTGCTGGAGACGCTTACGCCGACACAATTCCTCGCTTTTCGCAGCCGGCTCGAGGCGGCAAGTGGTTTCGAGTCGGCCCAGTTCCGAGCCCTTGAGGCAGCACTCGGAGTGCATGGCAAATCAAATCAGGGCGGCCAGACCGTCTTCGACTCCTACCTGCGTTACCTGTCCCAGGTCGGCTATACGGTTCCGGAAGAGAAGTCCTCGGCGGCCACGCAGGAGGTCCTCGTGTCCGTCTACCGCGATGACGGTGAGGCCGCCCAGGTCGCGGAGCGCTTGGTTGACCTCGACGAGGGCTTTCAGGAGTGGCGGTACCGGCATGTGAAGATGGTCGAGCGGACCATCGGCGACAAGCCGGGCACCGGCGGCTCGTCGGGCGCTGAGTATCTACGTCGAACGCTCTTTCAGCCGGCGTTCCCCGACCTGTGGGCCATTCGCAGCCGGCTCTGACCTTGAGACCGAGCAGCCGGGCAGAATTCCTGCGGCTCGACGCTGAAGATCCGCTGGCTCCCGTCAGAGAGCAGTTCGATCTGCCGGCGCACCTGATTTACCTCGACGGAAACTCACTCGGCGCCATGCCGCGCGAGGCGCGAAATCGTCTTTCTGAGGCGACGAGCCAGTGGGCTCACGGCCTCATCTCGAGCTGGAACGACGCCGGCTGGGCCGAGGCTCCCACACGAGTCGGCGACAAGATAGGGCGCCTGCTCGGCGCGCGCCCATCCGAGGTGGTGATGGGGGACAACACCTCCGTCAATCTCTACAAAGCCCTGAATGCGGCCCTCAGTCTGCATCGCGGTGGAGCCATCCTCACCGATGAGCAGAACTTCCCTACCGACCTGTACGTCGCCGAGGCGGTGGCGAAGAAGTGGGGCGTAGAGCTTCGCCGCGTCCCCCGCAACCAGCTCGGCGAAGCCATCCAGCATGGTGTGGCCGTGGTCACGGCCACGCATGTGGACTACCGGACCGGACACATGTTGGAAATGCGCGAGTTCACAAAAGCCGCTCACGATGCGGGCGCGCTGTTCGTGTGGGATCTTTGCCACAGCGCTGGCGCGGTGCCGCTTGATCTCAATGGCGCCGATGCAGACCTGGCGGTCGGATGCACCTATAAGTTCCTGAACGGCGGTCCGGGCGCACCGGCGTACTTGTTCGCTGCTCGCCGGTTCCATGGCGACCTGAACAATCCGATCCCAGGCTGGTTCGGACACGACCAACCATTTGACTTTGATAGTGGTTACAGGCCGGCCCCGGACGCGCGACGATTCCTGACTGGAACTCCCGCAATCCTGTCTGTGGCCGCGCTCGAGGCGGCAATCGACCTGTGGCTGACCATCGACATCGCCCTGGTGCGATCAAAGTCCCTGGTCCTGGCGGACCTGCTCATCGACCAGGTCAGGCGGCAGTCCGAAGGGTTCGGTTTGGAGCTGGCGTCGCCAGAAGATCCGGCCACTCGCGGCTCTCAGGTTTCGTTCAGGCACCCCAACGCCTACGGAATCGTGCGAGCCCTGGCCGAGGTCGGCGTGGTCGGCGACCATCGACCCCCGGACATCGCGAGATTCGGCCTGACGCCGCTGTATACGAGATATGTGGACATGTGGGACGCCGCAGAAAAACTGAGCGAGGTGCTGAGGCAGCGGACCTACCTCGCACCTCGCTTTGCCGTCAAGGCAGGCGTGCCCTAGGCCATCGCCGCCGGCACCTTCGGGAGCTCCTCGATGGCGGCGTCGATTCTCGACTGGGAAAGCTCGACGTCCTCCAGCTTGCCGGCGAAGTACGCGTCGTATGCCGACATGTCGAAGTGACCGTGCCCTGAAAGTCCGAAGAGGATGACCCTCTTTTCGCCGGCCTCACGAGCTGCGGCCGCTTCCTCTGCCACGGCCCGCAATGCATGGGCCGCCTCGGGCGCGGGCAGAAAGCCCTCGCAGCGCGCAAATCGCACTGCTTCGGCGAAGCACTCGTTCTGCTTGTAGGCCCTGGCCTCCACCACGCCCTTGTCAACCAGCATGCATAGCGATGGGGCGTCTCCGTGGTAGCGGAGCCCGCCCGCGTGAATCCGATCCGGAATGAAGCTGTGGCCCAGCGTGAACATCTTCGCGACCGGACCCATGCCGACGGCGTCCCCAAAGTCGTAGGCGTAGACCCCGCGGGTCAAGGTGGGACAGGCAGCCGGCTCCGCGGCCACGAAACGAGTCTTGGGTTGCTTCCCTGTCAGCTTGTCACCGATGAACGGGTATGTCAGGCCCGCAAAATTGGAGCCGCCGCCGACGCACCCGATCACCACATCCGGGTACGCGCCCGCCATCTCCATTTGCTTCTTGGCTTCGAGGCCGATCACTGTCTGGTGCAGGAGAACGTGGTTGACGACCGAACCGAGCGAGTACTTGGCATCGTCGTGGGTGGCGGCGTCCTCGACGGCTTCGGAGATCGCGATCCCGAGGCTGCCTGGCGAGTCCGGGTCGTCCTTTAATATGCCGCGACCGGCATTGGTCAGATTGGTCGGGGACGCGTAGACCGTCGCCCCCCAGGTCTCCATCATCGCCCGCCGATAGGGCTTCTGCTCGTAGGAGACCTTGACCATGTAGACAGTGACCTCGAGCCCGAACAGCGCTCCGGCAAATGACAGAGCCGATCCCCACTGGCCCGCTCCCGTCTCGGTCGTCAGGCGCTTTACGCCTTCCTTCGCGTTGTAGTAAGCCTGCGGCACTGCCGTGTTGGGCTTGTGCGAACCCGCGGGGGACACTCCCTCGTACTTGAAATAGATGTGCGCGGGAGTGTCCAGAGCCTTCTCCAGACGGTCGGCTCGGTACAGCGGTGTTGGCCGCCAGATGCGGTAGATCTCGCGTACTTCATCCGGGATCTCGATCCAGGGCTCGGCCGAGACCTCCTGGGCGATGATCGCCTGCGGAAATATCGGGGCCAGGTCAGCCGGCCCCATCGGCTGCAGGGTTCCCGGATGGAGGTAGGGCGCTGGCGGCGCCGGCATGTCCGGCAGGATGTTGTACCAGCGGTCAGGGATGTCGTCCTCGTTGAGCAGGATCTTCTTCGCCACGGGCTCCCAGCCTCCTGTGTGACGGCGTCAGGACGGGTTGCGCCCAGCGTACATCGCCTCGCCGTTGCTCTATCGACGGCCCACCTGGCCTCCCCACATGGTGGGGAGGGACCTGGGACCTACTTCGGCGAGGGCGGGCGCCAGCGCCGATGGCGGTTCCGGCTTGCTCCGCTCCGGATCAGATCGAGCCGGGGGCGAGGGCCGTCAGTGCGACCGGATGGCGGCTTCCTGCTGCCGCGCTTGAATTCCGTCGGCCATCCGACCGGGAAATCCTGATCGGCCGCGGCATGGAGCGTCCAGGCGGGGTCGTAGAGGTGGGCCCGGCCGAGCGCGCACATGTCGGCTCGGCCGGCCAGGATGATGCTGTTGACGTCGTCGTATCCGCTGATCGCGCCGACAGCGATCGTGGGCACGCCCGCCACGTTCCGGATCCGGTCGGCGAACGGCGTCTGGAAGCTTCGCCCCACGATCGGGTTTTCGAGCGCGACGGTCTGACCCGTGGACACGTCCACAGCGTCGACCCCGTGGGCAGCAAAGCTGCGCGCGACCTCGACGGACTCATCGACCGTCAGTCCGCCCTCGTACCAGTCCACAGCTGACGTGCGCACGGTCATCGGCTTGCCGGCGGGCCACTCGCGGCGGACCGCATCGAAAACTTCAAGCGGGTAGCGCAGGCGGTTCTCCAGGCTGCCGCCGAACTCGTCGCGACGCAAGTTTGTGAGCGGCGAGATGAAGCTGGCGAGGAGGTAGCCATGGGCGCAATGCAGCTCGAGAAGGTCGAAATCAGCGCGCGCGGCCATCCGCGCGGCGGCGACGAACTGGTCACGCACGAGGTCCATGTCGGCCCGGGTCATCTCGCGGGGAATCTGGCTGACTGGCAGGTAGGGAAGAGGTGAGGGCGCCATCAATTCCCAGTTGCCACTATCCAGAGGCTCGTCCATGCCCTCCCACATGAGCTTGGTCGACCCCTTGCGACCGGAATGCCCGAGCTGGATCCCGATCCTTGCCGGGGTGTGTCCGTGCACGAAATCGACCAACCGCCGGAACGCAGCCTCATGCTCGGGTTTGTACATGCCTGCGCAACCCGGCGTTATCCGGCCTTCGCGTGACACGCAAACCATCTCGGTCATCACCAGCCCAGCGCCGCCCAGCGCTTTGCTGCCGAGGTGGACGAGGTGGAAATCACCAATGCATCCGTCATCTGCCGAATACATGTCCATCGGCGAGACGATCACGCGGTTGGCCAGTTCCAGGTCCCGGAGCCGGATCGGAACGAACATTGGGGGGACCCCAGGGCGGCCTCCGTTGAACCACTGTTCGACCTCGGACACAAACTCCGGATCGCGAACTTTCAGGTTCGAATAGGTGATGCGGCGGCTCCGTGTGAGGAGGTTGAACGCAAATTGGAGCGGCTCTTGCCGAACGTATTGGGAGATGTTCTCGAACCACTCGAGGCTCGCCTGGGCGGCACGCTGGACGCTTTCCACCACCGGCCGGCGCTCAGCCTCATAAGCGAGCAGCGCCGCATCGACGCTGGGGTTTTCATGGAGACATGCGGCGAGCGCCAGCGCATCCTCCATCGCGAGTTTCGTCCCGGAACCGATCGAGAAGTGGGCAGTGTGGGCGGCATCTCCGATCAGCAGCACGTTGCCGTCCCGCCAGGTGCGGGTGCGAACAGTTACAAAACGAATCCAGCGGCTGTTGTTGCCGATCAAAGGCTCTCCCTGCAGCACGTCGGCGAACACCTCGGCACAGAAGGCCATGCCGCGCTCGTCGCTTTCGCCTGGTTTCCAGGTCCGTTGCGAAGAGTCCACCTGGCCGCTTCGCCTCCAGCTGGGCTCCTCGAGCTCGACGATGAATGTGCTCATCGAGTCGCTGTAGGGGTAGGCGTGCGCCTGCACGGGGCCCGTGTCCGTTTCGGCGATAAAGAACTTGAACGCATCAAAGACGAGCGGCGTGCCGAGCCACATGTAGCGCGCGTGCCTGGGGTCGAGCTGTTGATGGAAGGCCTCTGCACGCGCCTGTCGGGTGAGGCTGTTGACGCCATCGGCGCCCACGACAAGGTCATATGACGAGCGCAGAAGCTCGAGGTCAGGAGCCTGCTCGCGGTAGTGGATCGTGATTCCAAACTCTTCGCACCGGGCGCGGAGGATCGCAAGAAGCCGCTGGCGGCTGATGGCGGCGAATCCATGCCCACCAGATGTGAGCACCTGGCCCCGAAAGTGCACATCGATGTCATCCCAGATTGCGAAGTCCTTGGAGAGCCGCTTATAGAAGGCGGCGTCGGCGTGCTCGATGCCGACCAGTGTCTCGTCCGAGAAGACAACACCAAACCCAAACGTGTCGTCCACCGCGTTTCTCTCCCAGACCTCGATCCGGTGGTCTGGCTTGAGGAGCTTTACGAGCGTCGCCAGATATAGGCCCGCCGGCCCCGCGCCGATGATCGCGATCTGAAGTGCCGACCTCGAGGGCGTTAGCTCCTTTCCCGAAGCCGGAACCGTTGCAGCTTGCCGGTGGCCGTCCGCGGCAGCGCCTCCGCGAACTCGATCGCACGTGGGTACTTATAGGGAGCAATCTCACTCTTGACAAAGTCCTGCAGGGTCTTCGCGGGATCTGGGCCTAGCTCGGCGCCTGGACGAAGTACAACCACGGCCTTGACGATCATGCCCCGATCTTCATCGGGCACGCCAACGACGGCAGCCTCGGCCACAGCATCGTGTCGAAGCAGCGCTTCTTCCACTTCGGGACCGGCGATGTTGTACCCCGCCGAGATGATCATGTCGTCGGCGCGCGCCTGATAGTGGAAGTAGCCGTCGGAGTCGCGCACATAGACGTCGCCCGTGATGTTCCAGCCGTCCTGGACATAAGTTGTCTGGCGGTCGCCGCGCAGGTACCGGCAACCCGTCGGCCCCTTCACCGCCAACCTTCCCAACTCACCGTCCGCCACAGGTCTGCCATCCGGGTCCTGGACTTCGGCAATGTAGCCCGGCACAGCCCGCCCGGTGCTATCAGGTCGTATCTCGTCATCGGCGGCAGAGATGAAGATGTGCAGCATTTCTGTCGATCCGATTCCGTCGATGATCCGGATGCCGCAGGCATCATGGACCGCGTCCCACGTCGCCTTCGGCAGCGTCTCGCCTGCGGACACACACGCTCGCAAAGAGCTGACCCGCGCCCCCTTCAGGTCGGGAACCATTGCGCGATAGGCAGTGGGGGCCGTCGCGAGCACCGTGATCCCATGGCGTTCGACGGCCTCGAGCATGCGGGTTGGGGAAGGCTGCTCGATCAGGAACGTCGCTGCTCCCACTCGAAGGGGGAACACGACAATCTGGCCGAGCCCGAACGTGAACGCCAGGGGCGGGCTCGCGGTGAAGAGATCGTCTGGAGTCGGTCGCAGCACGTGCCGTGAGAAGGTGTCGGTTATCGCGAGGACGTCGCGATGAAAATGCATGGTCGCTTTCGGCTTGCCTGTCGTGCCGGAGGTGAACGCGAGCATGCAAACGTCGTCCGCCGCAGTGGCGACGTTTTCGAGATCGGCCGACCTGCAACCCGCCAGCGTCGTCAGGTCGTCCGGGTCTGAGCCACCATATTTCAACGTCGTCAGCCTCGGGATGGCAGCGCGTTCGATGTCCTCGACGAAGCGGTGGTCGCAGACCGCGATGTTCGTCTGCGCGATCTCGGCCATGGTGTGCAGCTCCCCCGCCCGAAGCAGAGGCATCGTCGTCACAGCAACTCCGCCCGCCTTCAGCACTCCGAACCAGCTCGCGACCAACCAGGGGTTGTTCGGACCACGCAGCAGCACGCGGTTCCCCGGCACCAGGCCGGCCTCCTCGATCAGCACATGGGCAACCTGGTTGGACCTGGTCAGGAGGT
>VBFW01000213.1 GCA_005880525.1 Chloroflexota bacterium
TCCGAATGTGGCGGCCAAACTGACCACCGTGGGGCCGTGTCAAACCCTGGCCTGTTGTTCGAGGTGAACCAGTCCCAGGCCGCGCATCAGCTTGGTGGCTAGGTAGCCTTCCTCCGAGCTGAACGCGGCGCCGCCCGCGAATGCGATCCCCTCGCATCGGTTCACAGTGTTGCCGTTGCCGTCGACGGTGACGAACGTCGCGTCTCGTGACGCCTTGATGTTCTGGGCGATCTTGTCGAGCATGAAGTCCCAGGTCACCTTCCTCCAGTCCGAGGCGCCGGGCGCGCGATATAGAGGCGCCTCGACCCGGCGGGGCGAGATGGCGAGCTGCATGGCGGTGGCGCCTTTGGGGCACAGCCGCCCTTCGTTCACCGGGCTGTCAGGATCACCCTCGATCTGGAGCAGCTGGACACTGCCGTTGGCGGCCTTGCGCGTGTAAGTGAGCAGAGCGCAGCCGACGGCGCAGTAGGGGCAGACGCTGTGGGATTCAGTGGCGCCGGAGATGCGCAGCGACTGCTTGACCTTTGTCGACTCGGCCACCGCCACGTCGAAGCCGAGGCCTGTGGCCACGATGGCGCCCGAGCCGGCAAGGCCGATCTTCAGAATTTCCCGACGCGTGACTTCGGTCACGTCTCACCCCGCAACCAACCGGTTTGGCTTGCAACTCGACGCTAGCCAGCCTGAAGCCGATTGTCAAGTTCGACGCGAGGCGGGGTGGCCTCAGCCGGTGGACATCTGCAGGTCGCTGCGGTCATCGTCAGCATCCTGGTTGCGCAAGAGGTCGACCAGGCGCGGATCCCAGGGCACGATGAGCCCGGCCGCGCCGCGCGCGGTGTGGGTCGCGAGGGCCTCCCTCCAGGCCATCCGGTCCGCGGGCATCTCTATCTGTATCCACGCATCGGCGGGCTCCGCGCCATGGATGGTCAAAAGGTCGGAACGCTCGCCCCGGACGAAGACCATCGCCCGGCCGCCGCTGATCCGGTCCAGAGCCGACCATGCCTCCGCGGAGAATGCCTCTCCCCGTACGCAGCCGACCTGGACGCGGTGGGTCGCCGCAGCCATGGCACCGAGCACGACCAACGAAACGGGATCCGAACCGTCGATCAGCTCCGCATAGGCGCCGGCCGCCTCCAGAGCTGCCACATCGGCGAGGAATTCACCCCCGCGCTCGAACATGATCGGAAGCAGGACGGCGACCCGAAGCACCGACGTCAATCTACCGAGTCCGCGTGCGGGCGCCCCAACCAAATTCGACCTGTTTGGCGCCAAGCCCGCGCCTGACGCAGAAAGGCCCTGTTTGGCGCCAAACGTGGCGCTTCAACAAGGCCGGCCTCAGCGCCTGCCTGCGAGCTCCATGAACTCGGCGCGCAGCTGACCGTCCGATTTGTACGCGCCCAGCATGCAGGAGGTCACCGTCTGGCTTTCGGCCTTCTCCACGCCTCGCATCTCGACGCAGAGGTGGCGCGCCTCTACCACCACCGCCACCCCACGCGCCTCGACCAGCTGCTCGATCGCCTCTGCGATCTGACTGGTCATCCGCTCCTGCATCTGGAGGCGGTGGGCGAACGCGTCCACGATGCGAGGCAGCTTGGACAGGCCGAGGACACGGCCCGAAGGCACGTAGCCGATGTGACAGCGGCCGAACATCGGCAGCAGGTGGTGCTCGCACAGGCTGTAAAAGGGGATGTCGCGCATGGTGACCGGCTCGGTGCCCTCATGCGCGTAAAGGGCGCCGCGGGCCAGCACGTTGATGTCTGTGCCGTAACCGTCGGTCAGGTCCAGCAGCGACCGCGCGACCCGGCGCGGCGTGGCCTCCAACCCCTCGCGGTCGGGATCCTCGCCCAGCGCGACCAGAATGCGCCGCGCGGACTCCTCGAGCTCCTCGAGGCGGGGCCGGCCTGAAGGCCGCGGCAGGCTCATTCGACGCTGACCTCGGCTGCGTTGTTCTCCGACTCGACAACTCGAACCTTCAAGAGGCGGGCCGGCTTCAGGTGCGGCTCGAGCTGGCGGAAGGCGGCCAGGGCCACGTTCTCGGCCGTGGGCACCGTGCCGCGCAGGAACTCGACGTCGCGGTTCAGATGCCGGTGATCGACGGCATCGATGAAGTGGCGGCGCAGCGCCGCGTCCACCTGTTTGAGGTTGACGACCATGCCGGTCTCAGGATCCACGGGTCCACCGACGGTGACCTCGACCACGTAGTTGTGCCCGTGATCAGTCGCGCAAGCGCCGAATACCTCGCGATTGCGCTCCTCGCTCCACTCCGGACGGCACAGGATGTGCGCCGCCGCGAAGGTGGCACGCCGCTGGATCCGTACGGCTTCAGGCACTCAACACCTCTTTACAAGAACGCGTACTGGGTTAGGTAACTTCCCAGGGAACTGCACTAATGCGGATCGAGGCGCAGATTGGCTCCGGAGAGCGGCTCCGAATCCCGCGAGGCAAGCCACACGATCAGGCGTGCCACCTCGGCCCGCTGCAGGCGTGGTCCCTCGACACCGGCGATGCGCAGCATGGCGGTGTCTACCGCGCCCGGGCTGATTGCGTTCACCCGAATCCGCTCTGGCCTGCCCTCCACCGCCAGGACCTCGGTCAGCCCCGCCAGCCCCGACTTCGCTGCCACGTAGCCCGCCATGCCCGCGAACTTCTCGGCGCCGGTGACTCCCGACAGGCTGGACACAAGGACGATGGAGCCGCCATGGCCCCGCATCAGCCGAAACGCCTCGCGCGAGCACAGGAACGCTCCGCGCAGGCCGGCGCCGAGCTGGTCGTCCCAGTCGCTCGCGGACGTCTCGGCGAAGGGCCGTTTGATCAGTACCTGGGCGCAGTGGACCAGCGCGTCAAGCGCGTCAAAGCGGGCGAAAGCGCTGCGGACCTGGGCTTCGTCGGAGACGTCGCATCCCTCGCGCCGGCTCAGCGAGGTCACCTCCCAGCCGCGCCCACGCATTGCCTCGACCACTGCCAAGCCGATGCCGCCCGACCCGCCGGTGACGACCGCCCGCGCGGTCACGAAGACGCGATCTCCATCAGCGCGCTCTCATAGCCGTCGACCGCGCCGTCCAGGCTGAGCCGCCGCCGCGCGCTCGCCCGCACCTCCCCGCGGTCCAGGGTGAGGCACCGTTCGATGGCTGCAGCAAGGGAATCTGTGTCATCCGGAATGGCGAGAAAACCGCTCACGCCGTCCTCGACGACCTCAGGCACCGCGCCCCTGTCGTACGCCGCGACAGGGCAGCCTGCCATCTGCGCCTCGGCCGCGACCAGACCGAACGGCTCATCCCAGCGCACGGCGCAGATCGTGACCGCGCTTCTGGCCATCACCCGCCGCAGCTCCAGCCGCGTGAGCTCGCCCAGACGCTCGGCGCCCTGCAGATCGACGTCATACGCGGGATCGTAGACCGCACCCGCCACGCGAGCCGGCAAGCCCGCAAGGCGCGCGGCGGTCAACGCATCCTCGATGCCCTTCTCAGGCGAGATTCGCCCAGCGACTAGAGCCAGGTGCTCCGGCGCGCCGTCCGGCACGTCGACGTCCTCGACCCCGTTGCGCAGCACTCGTCCCACGTCGACGCCGGCAGCGCGCCACGCCCGCAGCATGCTCGCGGAGACGGTGGCGAGCTGGGCGGCGGGTGTCGATGCGGCGGCGGCTACGACGGCCGGCACCAGGGGCGGCAGGTGGAGCGTGTGCAGCGCCGCAAGTCCGCGCGCTTGATCGAACGCCGGCGCATCGAAGGCATGCTGGCTAACGACGTCGGGCCGGCTCGACCGGATGGCGTCGAACATCCCCGCGATCGCGGCCGCCACCCCCGGCGCCTGCGGCGCGGGACGGCCAAGCGGCATGACCAGCGCCTGCGCGGCGTCCCGGGGCGGCGGCACGGTGATGAGGTCCACGCCAGGTACCTCCGAGCCGTCGACGCAGTGGATCGCCACTTGATGTCCGCGGCGCACCAATCCGAGCGCAAGGTCGCACACCATCGCCTGCGCGCCTCCAGGCTGCGCAGGCCGCAGGGGCGTGACGGGCGAAGCCACCACTGCGATCCGCATCGCTCGGACTAGTCTGATGAGAGCGTGGAGTACGCAGCCGCCGCGGCATCGGCGCCTCCGGGTTGGAGGCACTTCACCCGCCGCGACATCGACCGCCTTCCCGCCGCGGTGCACCGCCACGAGATGTCGAAGGTGCCGCCGGAGGACGTGAGGATGCTCGAAGCCGGCGATCCGTCGGCCGAGGAGCGGCTGCTGCGCGCGATGTTCTGGACGCTCACCTACCACCTCGAACCTGAGCGGTGGGACCAGCTTGCGCAGGTCGAGCCGGTGGCGCCCGCGATCATCGAGGCATTGCCGGCAGTCGCGCGGGCCCTGGATGTTGGCGCAGGCGCTGGCCGGCTCACGCATCACCTGGAGCAGCGCTCTGAGCACGTCGTCGCGGTCGAGCCGTCGATCGGCCTGATCCAGCTGCTTCGCCGCCGCCTGCCGCGCGTGCACGCGATCGCCGGCTGGGCCGAATCCCTCCCGGTGCGAGACGGCTGGTCTCAGCTGACCGCGGCGTGCGGCGCACTCGGACCTGATGCTGTCGTGCTGCGCGAGCTCGCGCGCGTCACATGCGAGGGCGGCGTCATCGCACTGATCAACCCCGAGGAGCCCGAGTGGTTCGAGGCTCGAGGCTGGGAGGTCAACGAGGTGGCCCCCGCGACGGTGAAGCCTCACGACCGATGGATTGACGAATTCTTCGGGCCACCTGACCCACCGCGGTTCTTAGTGACGAAAATGAAAGAGAGATGACGATAGAGAAGATCCCGTTTGGCCGTACCGGTCACGACAGCACGCGCACTCTTTTTGGTGCGGCGGCGTTGAGCCGCGTCGATCAAGCGACGGCCGACCGCACTTTCGATCTGCTGATGCAGCACGGCGTCAACCACATCGACACCGCTGCCAGCTACGGCGACGCCGAGCTGCGCATCGCGCCGTGGCTCAAGCGCAACCCCGGCAGCTTCTTCGTCGCCACCAAGACCGGCGCACGCCGCGCGGCCGAGGCACGCGAGGAGCTGCATCGCTCGCTCGACCGAATGGGCGTGGACCACGTCGACCTCTGGCAGCTCCACAACCTCGCCGACCCGATCGACTGGGACACCGCGTTGAGTCCGGGCGGCGTGATCGAGGCCGCGGTGCAGGCCCGCGAGGAGGGGCTCGTGCGCTTCATCGGCGTCACCGGGCACGGGTCGCAGATCGCGGCCAACCACCGGCGCAGCCTGGCGCGGTTCGACTTCGATTCTGTCCTGCTGCCGTTCAACTTCATCACGATGCAGCTGCCCTATTACGCCGAGAACTTCGAGGCGCTCGTCGCCACGTGCAAGGAGCGCAGGGTGGCGGTGCAGACCATCAAATCGATAGCGATGCGGCCGTGGAGCGAGCGCACCCACACGCACTCGACGTGGTACGAGCCACTGCAGGACCAGGCCGACATCGACCGCGCGGTCTGGTGGGTGCTGGGAAAGCCTGATGTGTTTCTGAACACGGTAGGAGACGTGGAGCTTCTGCCGCTGGTGCTTGACGCGGCGAATCGATTTGAGAAGCGCCCCAGCGATGCCGAGATGGCAGAGCTTGCGACGCGATCGGCTTCGGAGCCGCTCTTCGTCTAGCGGCGCTCAGACAAGGTCGGTGAGAGTGACCTGCTTGCTAGCGGTCAGCCGGCCCGTGCCGCCAGAGCGATAGGTGCCCGACGTCGGCGCCACGTCCGCGTAGTCGCGACCGACGGCGATCGTGACGTAGCCGAGCCCGGCCCTGCCGGCGTGCGTCGGGTCAAAGGCATGGGCGACGGCGTCGTGCCCGCCGCCGGCCGGCAGCACGACCTCGACCCAGGCGTGGGTCCCGCCCTGGCCGAGCATGTGGCCTGACACGTAGCGCGCGGGCAGGCCGCACTCGCGGCACAGGGCCAGCATCACATGCGCGTAGTCCTGGCAAACGCCCGCCCCGAGCGCGAGCGCCTCGGCCGCGGTGGTACGAATGCCGGTGACGCCGTACCTGTAGGTCATCGATCGGTAGACCCAATCGTTGATCCGGTCCGCCAGCTCCAGGCCCCACTCTGCGCGAGCTGCAAGCTTGGCCGCAGCGCTCTGGATGCGATCGTCCGCCCCGGTGAGCGGTGTGACTTCGAGCAGATAGCCCGCGGCGGGCCAGCCCCCAATGATGATGTTCGGCTCGGCAGCCCACCTCTCGACAGACGCTTCTGCGACGAACTCGATCGCCTCTGGGACCTCGGGCGCGAACACGTCGATGACGACGTTGCCGAACCGGTCCTCCCGGTTGTGCACGCGGATCTCTTTCAGCTCTACCAGGAGGTCGCGATACGTGCGGCGCTGATCGCCAAAACGCGCAGGCGGTATCACGACGAGGCGATGGTTCAGATCGGTGATTGGGTGCGCGTACTCGTACCGAAACTTTTGCCGCAGCCTGTAGGACGCGCGCCTGACAGTCGACCAGTCGACGGAGGATGGATCGATCACGCGGCCTCCGCCACGTCCGCCCACACCTTCATCGAGCGGAAGGCCGCGGGCCCGAAGGTGGTGATCATCGCGACGTCGAGCGCGTCACGCCCGCGTCCGATCAGGACCCGACCAACACGGCGAGCGTTGTTGCGGGGGTCGAACGTCCACCAGCGACCGCCGAGCCACACCTCCATCCACGCCGCAAAGTCCATCGGGTCGGGGTCGGGCGGGACATACAGGTCCGGCAGGTAGCCGAACACATAGCGCGCTGGGATGTTGAGGGCACGGCAGAACGTGATGGCAAGGTGCGACAGGTCGCGGCACACGCCTTTGCGATTCCGATATACGTCCACAGCGGTGGTCAGCGGGTTGCTGGTCCCGTGCTGGAACTGGATGTTGTCGTGGACCCAGTCGCAAATGGCCTGGACCCTGGCGCCGCCTGGTGCCGACTGGCCGAAAAGCTCCCACGCGGTGGTCATGAGCTCGTCGGAAAGGCAGTACC
>VBFW01000214.1 GCA_005880525.1 Chloroflexota bacterium
AGATCGCGCTCCCGGACCATCAGGTCATTCTTGAGTCCGCCGGCGGCGCCGGCTCGCGCCTGCTCGACGAGCTCGGCCGCAATCCATTCGCGCCGCCCTCCATTGCAGAGGCGATGGAGAAGAGCGGTGCCGGCGTGGAGGTCGTGCGCGCACTCGAGCGAAAAGGCGACCTGGTGCGCTTGAGCGAAGACGTGGCGCTCACCAAGGCTGCGTACGAGGGAGCCGTTGCGCTCGTGAAGGAGATGATCGCGAGCAACGGCTCCGTCACGGTCGCCCAGCTGCGAGACCGCATGGGAGCAAGCAGGCGTCCAGTGCTGGCTCTGCTCGAACACCTGGACTCGCGCCGCGTGACGCGCCGCGTCGGGGATGCTCGCGTTCTGAGGTAGGCTGGCGCAGCAATGCGAATCGCCGAGATGCTGGCGCGCGGGCGCCCGACTGTCTCGTTCGAGTTCATGGCGCCGCGCGACGAGAACGAGGTCGCCATGGTCGAGAAGACCATCGCGGCGCTCGCCGGCCACGCGCCTGACTGGGTCTCGGTCACGTATCGGAAAGCGACAGGGAAAAAGACGCTCGAGCTCGTCACGCGTATCAAGCGCCAGTACCACATCGAGGCGATGGCGCACCTCACATGTGCGAACACCGCAGACGAGACGCGCCCGATCCTCAACTGGATGGAGCGCGAGGGGGTCGCCAACGTCCTCGCGCTGCGTGGCGACCCGCCCGGTCCGGGCCAGGCGTTCGTGCCGGCCGATCCGCAGTTCCAGCATGGCAGCGATCTCGTCGCGTTTCTACGGCGGTCCGGGTATCGCTTCGGCATCGGCGCCGCGTGCAGCGCGGAGAAGCATCCGGAGAGCCCCGACCAGGCCTACGAGTTTCGCTACATGCAGATGAAGGTCGACTCGGGCGCGGACTTTCTCATCACGCAGCTCTTCTTCGACAACCGGTTCTACTTCGACCTCGTGCGTCGGGCGAAGGAGGCCGGCATCACCATCCCGATCGTGCCAGGGCTCATGCCAGTGCCCAGCCGCCGATCGCTCGCTTTCATGGCGGCGATGACCGGCGCGACGTTGCAGCCGGATCTCGCTCGCGCGATCGAGGAGGCTCCTGACGACGATGCGGTGCGGGCGCTAGGAGTCCGCCACTGCATCGAGCAATGCGTCGAGCTGCTCGAGGCCGGCGTTCCCGGCGTGCATTTCTACACGTTCAACCGTGCCCGCGCACCGATGGAGATCCTGGCCTCGCTCCGCGGCCAGCAACTGCTGACCGCTTAACCTAACCGCGATGCTCGCGGGAATCGATCTCGGCGGAACCCAGGTGCGCGTCGCGCTGGCGCGCTCGGACGGCCGGCTGATCGCGAGCTTCAAGACCAAGACCCCGCTGCTGCGCACGCCCGAGCGCATGGTCGAGTGGGCGGCCGAGGAGATCGAGCGCCACCGCCGCCGGGAGAAGGTGACCAGCATCACGATCGCGGCGCCCGGCCCGATCGACATCAAGAAGGGCGTGCTGGTCAACCCGCCCAACCTTCCCGGCTGGCGCAACGTGCCCCTGGCGGACCTGCTGCGCCGCGCGACCGGCGCGCGCGTGCATGTGGCCAACGACGCGGACATGGCGGGTCTCGGAGAGTTTCACCGCGGAGCCGGGCAGGGCACGCGGAACATGGTCTACATCACGTGGTCGACGGGCGTCGGCGGCGGCCTGATCATCGACGGGAAGCTGCATCGCGGCGCTCATGGCACGGCCGGCGAGGTGGGGCACATGATCATCGATCCGGACGGACCGCTCGACAACTGCGGCCAGCGCGGGTGCCTCGAGGCCATGGCCGGCGGCGCGAGCCTGGCCCGCGAGACCGGCCACCCGGCATCCGAGCTGTTCAAGGCCGCGGCCAGCGGCGACGCCCACGCGCGCGAGGTGGTCGAGCGAGCCGCCCGCTACATGGGCCTCGCGCTCATCAGCCTCACGAACGCGCTCGACCCAGAGCTGTTCGTGATGGGCGGCGGCGTGACGCGGTCGTGGGGATTGGTCCAGCCCACGATGCTCGACACGCTCAAGTCCTCACCGTTCATCAAGCCGGGCCGCCGGCCCCGCCTGCTGCGCGCCCGGCTGGGCGACAGAGCCGGTCAGGTGGGAGCCGTGGAATGGGCACGAATCAACCAGTAGCCGACCAGGACGTCTTGCGCCTGCTCAAGCAGGCGGCCGCGGATGAGGGCGCCACAGCCTGGATCGTCGGCGGTTACGTCCGCGACAAGCTGCTCGGCCGGCCGCATCCAGACCCTGACGTGGTGGTCGAGCACGGCTCGGCGCCGACTCTGGCGCAGCGGTTCGCCGAGCTCGCGGGCGCGCCGCCGCCCGTGATCTTCGAGCGGTTCGGCACCGCACAGGTCACAGTGCCAGGCCACATCGTCGAGTTCGTGTCGGCGCGCGCGGAGTCGTATCCGCCCGACTCACGCAAGCCAGTCGTCCGCTCGGCCTCGCTCGAGGAGGACATCAAGCGGCGCGATTTCACGATCAACACGCTGCTGATGGATTTCGACGGCAACATCAGCGACCCGCTGGGCCGCGGTCGCGCCGACCTCGCCGCGAAGGTGCTCCGCACGCCTGTCGACCCTGCACAGACGTTCAGCGACGACCCGCTGCGCATGCTTCGTGCCGTCCGCTTCGCGGCCCAGCTCGGCTTCGAACCGGCGCCGGAGATCCCGCCGGCCATGCGAGAGATGAAGGGCCGGCTCGTGCAGCCTGTCATCTCCGCCGAGCGAATCGCGGACGAGCTGCGCAAGATCCTGGAGTCCGAGCGGCCGCGCCGGGCGATCGAGCTGCTCGACGAGGGCGGGCTGCTCGAGGGCGTTCTGCCCGAGGTCGCCGCGTGCAAGGGCGTCCAGCAGGGCGGCTATCACACGCACGACGTTTACGGCCACACGCTGGAAGCGGTTCAGCACACCGAGCCGGATCTCATCCTCCGGCTGGCCGCCCTCTTCCACGATGTGGGCAAGCCGCGCACGGCCACGCCGGACGGCGCCTTCCCCGGTCACGAGGACGTTGGAGCGGCGATGGCGGTAGCGGCGCTTGAACGGCTGCGGTTCCCGCAACGCGAGATCGAGCAGGTGGCCAGGCTCGTGCGCCTGCATCTGAGGCCTGTCTACTACCGATCGGAGTGGTCCGACGGCGCGGTGCGCCGGCTGGCCCATGACTCGGGCGATCTGCTCGACCGGCTCATGAAGCTGGCGCGCGCGGATCTGGCTGCGTCGGCCTATCCCGACCAGGAGAAGCTCGATGAGCTGCAGGGTCGCCTGGCCTCAGTGCTCGCCGAATCGCCATCGCGCCTCCGGCCGCCGATCGACGGCGGCGACATCATGCGCATCCGCAGCCTTCCGCCAGGCCCCGAGATCGGTCGGATCAAGGCTCGGCTGGCGGAGCTGGTCATGGACGGCGAAATCCCGGCCGATCGCGACGCCGTCCTCGCCTACCTGGAGGGACATCCGCACCTCTAGCCCAACTGTTAAGCACGGGTTATGCTGAGTTGAGAGAGGACCGCGTGGGTGGTTCATTTCTCCAAGGGATACGGGTCGGGGAGGGTAGCGATGACAGACATTGGTCTGGAAACAATCGAAGCGCCGGCGGTGAATGGCGATCGGGAGCTTCGAAGCGTCGAGGCGCCGATCACGACAGTAATCGCGAAAGAGGATTCGCTGACGGGACGCCTGCAGATTCGGGGCAACGGCAGCGTGATGGGGACTTTCAGCGGCCGCATCGAATGCGACGGCGAGCTGCTGATAGGACCGGAGGCTCATGTCGAGGCCGACCTGAAGGCGAACAAGGTCACCATCGCCGGCTTCGTGAAGGGCAACGTGATCGCCATGACCCGCCTGAAGATCGCCAACACAGGCCGGCTCGAAGGCGACGCACGCGTGGGAGCGCTGGTGGTGCTCGAAGGCGGAGTGCACCACGGCGTGATCCGCGTCCACCCTGAGGGCATCCCGGACGGCCCGGAGACTTCTATCGTGGAGTCACCGCGTCCGGCGGCCCATGCGGCGGTGGTTTCTGGTATGCCGAATCCAATCGGCAAGGTCAGGAAGTTCTGGGGTGAGTTCTTCTAAGCGTCCGGCGAAGAAGCCCGCGGCAGCGGGAAGTCAGAGCTCGCCACGTGAGACCGCGAAGCCGCGCCGCGGCGCGCCTCCGCCCGCCACGCGCCGGCCGCCGACGTCGGCGCGCCTCACCATCAAACGCAAGCCTGGCGCGCCCGCCCTCATCGATCTGCCGCCACGGCCACGACCTGGCGGGGTGCGGCGCCTGAGCGAGGTCGAGCTGGACGAGGACGAGATCCTCATCGAGGAATTTGATGCCCAGCTGAGCGGAGTGATGGTGCGGGTCACCGCCGTGCTGGAGCGAACCTGCGTCTACCTCAGCAAGGAAGGCGAACGCCGCCTCGTCAGCAAGAAGGACCTTTGGGTCGAGGCCGACAAGCTGCCGATCCGTCGCCGGGGCATCGGGTAGCCTTCTCAAACGTGTCCGAAGTCAAGGGCGGCATCAACCGCAACCTCGCGCTGGAGCTGCTGCGTGTGACCGAAGCCGGGGCGCTGGCGGCCGCCCCGCTGCAGGGGCGCGGCAACAAGGTAGCGGCGGATGCACGCGCCGTCGAGGCGATCCGCGCGGCGCTCGCCGACGTCGACATGCGCGGCACCGTCGTGATCGGCGAAGGTGAGAAGGACGAGGCGCCGATGCTCTACTTCGGCGAGAAGATCGGCAACGGCCTCGAGCCCGAGGTCGACGTCGCAGTCGATCCGATCGAAGGCACGAGCCTGACCGCGAGCGGCCTGCCTGGCGCGATCTCGGTGGTCGCGCTGGCGGAGCGCGGATCGATGTTCACGACGCACGTGCACTACATGCAGAAGCTCGTGGTCGGCCGGCGGGCGCGAGGCGTCATCGACCTGGAGATGCCTGTCGAGTGGAACCTGCGCCGCATCGCCAAGGCCGAAGGACTGCCCGCGCAGGAGCTGACGGTCGTGGTCCTCGAGCGCGACCGAAACAAGGACGTCATCGCCCAGATCCGCGAAGTCGGCGCGCGCATCAAGCTCATCAGCGCCGGTGACGTGGCCGGGGCGCTCGAGGCAGCGCTCGAGACCAGGTTTGGGATCCACTGCATGATGGGCTCGGGCGGCGCCACGGAAGGAGTTCTCGCCGCTTGCGCTATCAAGACCATCGGCGGCGACATGCAAGCGAAGCTCGTCTTCAAAGACAAAGACGAGCGCGAGCTGGCCGTCAAGGAAGGGCATCAACCCGACCGGGTGCTGTGCATCGACGATCTTTGCTCGGGCGACGACATCTTCTTTGCGGCCACAGGCATCACGTCAGGTGAGCTGCTGCACGGCGTGCGCTACGAGGACGTGTACGCGTACACGCAATCGATGGTCCTTCGCTCCACCTCGGGCACGATGCGCATCGTCGACGCGTACCACCCAATCGACAAGCTGCGCGCAAAGGGCTTGCTGCCCGAGCAGGTAGCGATCCGCTGAGCGCAACCGAGGCGGGACAGTTTCTCGCCGCCGCCGCAAAGACGCTGACAAAGAGTCAGTGGGAGTGGGTCGCGGCGGCGCGCATCCTTTCGCGACAGCGCTCATCCACGCTCGCCCAGGAGGAGCGTCTCGATCTGCTGCTCTCGAGCGCGGACCCGGCGATGGCGACCGCGTTCACAGGAGGCTTCCGCGTCGCGCAGACCAAGCTCGCCATCAGCAAGCTGCTGCCCGAGTCGACTGCGACCTCGGCGCTGGAGTCGGCGCAGGTCGTGGCGCTGGCGATCCTGGTCCGCGAGCAGATGAGCCAGGGCGAGTTCGCGGGCCACTACAGGCCGTTCGCGACGATCCTGCCGGGGCCTGGCTACGAGCCGCCGCCCGCCATCGACCGCCAGATCGCGCTGTTCATGGAGTTCCTGCCCTCGCTGGACGGCGATGCCAAGCTCGAGGTGATGGCGGTGGCCAAGGCCCTGAGCGACTCTCCGAAGCCGCTGACGCCGTCGTCGCCCACGGCCGCGGTGCCGTCGCCAGGGGTG
>VBFW01000376.1 GCA_005880525.1 Chloroflexota bacterium
CGCGAGGTGATCGGTCTGCGCGCCGCAGACGATGCGCCCGCCAACCGCCTTCGCCTCGGCCACCGAACGGCGGATGAGCTCCTTGCTCGCCTCCCAGTCCAGGCCCATGCCGCGCTGCGCGGTGTCCATCGCCTCGGCGACGCCGAGCCCGTACTTCCAGATGTGGCGCCGGAACGCGAGCGTGTGCTCCCAGTCGATGACGGCCGGCGCCGCAGGGCTGGTGTCGGCCATCGAGTCCGCGACCACGTGCACCGCGGCGTACGGCAGGCGCGAGCGGGGCGGCGCGCCGCCCTCCGCATACAGGAAACGGCCTGCTGCCCGGTTCAGAGCAGCGGCACGGAGATCAGATCCGCCGGTTCGCCGCGCACGCCGAGGAGCTCGGCTTCGAGTCGCTGTTCATCACCGACCACCTCCTGACCGCGCACCGCTTCTACCGCGTGAGCTGGACCGAACCGCTCATGACGCTCGCCCACGCGGCAGCGGTCACGTCGCGCATCAAGCTCGGCACCTCGGTTCTGGTGCTGCCAACACACAACCCGGTGGTGCTCGCCAAGGAGATCGCGACGCTGCAGCACCTCTCCGGCGGCCGTTTCATCTACGGAATCGGCACTGGCTGGTACCCGCCCGAGTTCGAGTCGACCGGCGGCACGATCCAGCAGCGGGGCCGGCGCACGGACGAAGTGCTCGAGGCGTCGATGCAACTGCTGAAGGCGCCGCAGCAATCGTTCGAGGGCAAGTACCACCAGTTCAAGGACATCACCGTCGAGCCGCTCACGACGCCGCCCCCGGTGTGGGTGGCCGGCGGCCGGCAGTATGCGCATCAAGCGTCGCCCGAACAGGCGCGGATGGATCCCAACGTCCTGCGGCGCATATGCCGGTGGGACGGCTGGATCGCGCGCCCGACGTCGCCGCCCGATTCGATCGCGGCCGACCTCGAGGAGATAGATGGCGAGCTCAAACGCCAGGGCACCTCGCGCGAGCGCAAGGGATTTGCCGTCGCGCACGAGAACTTCGCCTGGCTCACCGAGAAGACGAAGCGCGACGAGGTCATCGACGAGCAGCGCACACGAATGCTGGCGGTGGTGTCGGACGAGCGCCCCTGGGACTACATCGAGGCTGTGTACCTGACGGGCACCATCGACGACATTCAGCGCCGGATCCAGCAGCGCATCGACGTCGGGGTGGAGCACCTCTTCCTGCACACCATGACCGCTGACCTGTCCCAGCTCGACCTGTTCGCGAGGCACCTGCTCGAGCCTTTCAAGAGCGCGGTTCCGTCGGGAGCTTCGTCTTGAGCCTCCAGGGGCGCACGGCGCTCGTCACGGGCGGCACGAAGGGCATCGGCCTCGCGATCGCGCACGCACTCGCGGCGGCAGGCGCGGAGGTGATCGCCGTCAGCCGCATGCACGAGAACGTCGACGCCGTGAACCGGGATCACTCAGGCGTCAAGGCCCAGGTGTGCGACGTCAAGGATCGGGCCGCGCTGGAAAAGCTGCGCGACTCGCTGCCGAAGCTCGACATCCTGGTCGCCAACGCAGGCACCAACAAGCGGGTGGAGGCGGTGGATCTCGATGAAGCCTCACTGCGCGACCTCATCGACACGAACTTCTACGGCGTGTTCGTCACGTGCCAGGTGATGGCGCCACTTTTGCTGGCGAAGCCTGGCGGCCGCGTCATCGTGACGTCGTCGGTGAGCGCGGTCCACGGGCAGCGCCTCCGCGTCGCGTAGTCGGGAACGAAAGGCGCCCTGTCCGGCATGGTTCGCGCGCTGGCGGTCGAGTGGGGCCCACGGGGATGCACCGTGAACGCGATAGGGCCGGGAATCACACGGACACCACTCGTCCAGAGCTACATGGAGGCCAACCCGCAGCGCGTCGAGGCCGCCATCGCCAACACGCCGCTGCGCCGAATCGGCGAGCCGGATGACATCGCGCCTCTGGCAGTCTTCCTCGCCTCGGAAGGCGCGCGCTTCATCACCGGACAGACCATCTTCGTCGACGGTGGCCTCACCGCCGGCTCCGACTGGTGGTGACCGTGGGAGGCACGCGCATCGACGACATCGAGATAGGGCTGAGCACGCGGTTCAGCAAGACTGTCAGCGAGTCGGACGTGTACCTGTTCGCGGGGATCACCGGCGACCTCGATCCGAATCACGTC
>VBFW01000215.1 GCA_005880525.1 Chloroflexota bacterium
CGCGCTTCAGCCACTTCTCGACGGTGCCCTCGGTGACCGACTCGCCGAGCTGCGGCATCTTGATCTGGGCGACACCCATGGTGAATCGAGTTTAGCGGCGTCCCCTGAAGCAGCGAATCGCTGCCGGGAAGATCACTGGAGGCGACGCCCAGAATCGAACTGGGGATGGAGGTTTTGCAGACCTCTGCCTTACCACTTGGCTACGTCGCCGCCCCGATCTCGAACCCCGATTCTAAGATCCCCTCCATGACGCAGGACTTCCGGGACGCGATGGCTAAGCTCGCAGCGGGCATCGTCGTGGTGAGCGCGCGCACTCCGGAAGGCTTCCGCGCGCTCACGGCAAGCACGCTCGTCTCGGTGTCGGCCGAGCCGCCGCTGGTGCTCGTCGGGCTCGAGCATGAAAGCCTCACGCGAGCAGCGGTCGTCGAGACGCGCCAGTTCAACGTCAGCGTTCTGACGCGGGCGCAGGAGTTCCTGGCGGAGCGGTTCGCCGGTCGCGCGCCTGGGGTCGACCCTAGGTGGAAGGATGTGCCGCACCATCTCGGCGCCAACGGCATCCCCCTCATCGACGACTGCGCCGCGTGGCTCGAGTGCGACGTCACGCAGGTGCACAGCGCGGGCGACCACGACGTGTGCATCGGTGAGGTGCGCGTGGCGCGCGCCGGCAAGGGCAATCCGCTCATCCTCTGGGATCGCAATTTCTGGACCTTGCGCTAGTAAGGAAGGTCGTCCTCCTCCATCCCAAAGTGGTGGCCGACCTCGTGCAGGATCGTCCGCCGCACCTCGTCGATCAGCTGCTGCATGGTCAGGCTCGCCCGCTCGTGCGAGCTCTTGTATAGGGTGATCCGCTCGGGATAGCTCTGGCCTGCGCCGAGGGCGGTGGCCCCCTCATACAGACCCATCAGGCCTTTGGCCGAGCTCTCCTCGACGATGAACATCGTGTTCTCCAGGTAGGGCCGGAACTCTTCAGGTATCGCCTCGATCGCCCACAGCACCACCTGTTCGAATTCGTTCATGCTGACCCGCATGGGTGAATTGAAGCGCGTCGTCGTGGTCGGGGCAGGAACCATGGGTTCGCAGATCGCGCTGCAGACGGCGCTCAGCGGCAAGTACGACGTGACCCTCGTGGATTCGGTGCACGGTCAGCTCGAGCGCGCGAAGGCCCAGAACCAGAGGCTGGTGGACCGGTCGGTCGAGAAGAGCCGGCTCACCGCGGAGCAGGCAAAGGCGGCGATGGAGCACATCCGCGCCAGCGACAGCCTGGCCGGGCCCGCCGGCGACGCCGCCATCGTGATCGAGGCGGTCATCGAGGACTTCGACGCCAAGAAAGAGGTGTTCAGAGAGCTCGGCAAGCACGCGGCGAAGGACGCGATCCTCACCAGCAACTCGAGCACGATCGCCATCAGCCGGCTGGCGGATCACTCAGGGCGCCCCGAGCGCTGCTGCAACACCCACTTCTTCCACCCGGTGACGGTCATGCAGCTGTGCGAGGTCGCGCGCGGACCCAGGACATCCGATCAGACGGTCGCCGACGCGATGGACTTCGTGCGGAGCATCGATCGCACGCCCGTGCTGCTGCGCAAGGAGATCTGGGGCTTCATCGTCAACCGCATCCTGTTCGCGGCGTCGGAGGAAGCGATCAGGCTGCTGGAAGGCGGCTATGCCAGCGCTGAGGACATCGACATCGCCGTGCAGAAGGGACTTAACTGGCCGATGGGCCCGTTCCACCTTCTCGACTTCAGCGGCCTCGACATCTTCTATGGCGCGATGAAGGACCGCCACCGCCAGGGCGAAGGTAGCGACGCGCCGCCAGTGCTCGACAAGCTGATCAAAGACGGCAAGCTGGGGCGCAAGACCGGCGAGGGTTTCTTCAAGTACTGAGGGGCACAATTGGGGTGCCCCCGTAGCCCAATTGGCAGAGGCAGCCGGCTTAAACCCGGTCCAGCGCGGGTTCGACCCCCGCCGGGGGTACTGGGCCTCCGCCGGGCGGCAGCCTAGAATCCAACTGAGTGGCCACCCACGCTGAAGAGGATCCGGACGAGCCGGACGAGCCCGAGTCCCCGAGCGCACCTGACAACGGCGCCAACGCACCTACTCGGATGGTGCCTTCGGTCGGGCTGCCGAGCCGGGAGTGGGAGTACTCGACCCACGTCCTGACCCTGGCGCAGGTCACCGACGGAAAGACTCTCGTGCAGGTGCTGAAGGATTCGGCCGGCGAAGGCTGGGAGCTGGCCGACATCGTCGACGGGGGGGAGAAGCGCGTGCTCCTGATGAGACGGCCGAAGCGCGGGCAGCGCGAGGCCAGACGCGTTGGGTTCGCGCCTCCCACGCAAACCTGACCTCCGTCGCCGTTCGCCGAAAGCGGCGCGTGCTGGTGGTCGAGGACGACGGACCGATCCGGGCCCTGGTGGCCGAGATCATTCGCCAGCAGGGCCACGAGGCGCTCGAGGCCGCGAACGGCGCAAGCGCGATCGAGCTGGGCCGCGCCGCGCAGCCGGACCTGGTTCTAGTCGACTGGGTGCTGCCCGACATCAGCGGCACCGAGGTGATCCTCGAGCTGCGCCGCCAGGGCCTGGTCTGCCCGATGGTCATGCTCACGGGACGCACCAACAAGATGGACGAGGTCGTTGGCCTCGAGGTCGGCGCGGACGACTACATCACCAAGCCGTTCGACTCGCGCATCCTGGCTGCTCGCGTCAACGCGCACCTGCGGCGCTCGACGTTCGCCTCGTCGGGCACGGGTCCTGAGGGCCTGCTCACGGTCGGAGCGATGCAGATCGACAACGCGGCGCGACGCGTGCGGATCGGCGACGAGGAGATCCCGCTCACGATGACCGAGTTCAACCTCGTCGCGGTGCTCGCGGCCAACCCTGAACGCGTGCTGACCCGCGCCCAGCTTCGCGACAAGGTCTGGGGCTACCCGCACGACCTCGACGACCACTCGGTCGACCCGCACGTGCAGCGGCTGAGACGCAAGCTGTCGAGGCATCCCGAGTCGGGCGTCGTGCTCGACGCCGTGCCGGGCCTGGGTTACCGCCTGTCGGTAAGGTCCGTTTGATTCGTTACGTGGTGAATGGCGATGGGTGATCCAAGACCGATAGGCATCTTCGACTCGGGGGTCGGCGGGCTGACCGTGCTAAGCGCGATCCGCAAGCGGCTGCCGCACGAGCCGACGATCTACCTCGCCGACCTGTTCCATTTCCCGTACGGGCCGCGCTACCAGGACGAGGTGCGCGGGTTTGCGTTCGAGATCATCCGCTACCTCGAGGCGCGCGACGTGAAGCTCGTCGTCATCGCCTGCAACACCGCCACGGCGGCCGCGCTCAACCAGGCGCGCGAGCATTTCGAGATCCCGATCGTCGGCGTCATCAGCCCCGGCGCGCAAGCCGCGGTCGACGCGACCCAGAACCACCGCGTCGGGGTCATCTCCACCGAAGGCACGATGCGCAGCCAGGAGTACCTGCACGCGATCAAAGAGATCGACCCGATGATCGGTGTCTTTCAAAAGGCATGTCCTGAGCTGGTCGACATCGTCGAGTCGGGCGACGCCGATTCGCCTCGGGCGGAGGCGGCGCTCGAGCGCGACCTCGCGGAGATCGTGCGCCTCGGCGCGGACACGCTGGTGCTCGGCTGCACGCACTATCCGCTCCTCAAGCCGGCGATCGAACGCGTCTACCCCGGCGCGTTCAAGCTGGTCGACTCCGCGCTCACAACAGCGGCGAAGGTCGAGCGCCATCTCGACCACTCGCGCCTGCGCGCCGACTCGACCGAGCCGCGCCATGAGGTGCTGGTCACCGCGATGCCGCAGCACTTTCACGACGTCGGCGCCAACATCTTCGGCGAGACGGTCGACGCCGAGGAGGTGCGCATCTGGGAGCAGCAAAAAGCACAGAGGACCTGAACGTCTTCGGGCCCATCGCATCAGACCTCGCGTCGATCGAGGCGGAGCTGCAGAAGACGATTGCCCGCGACCCCGAGGTGGTGTCGGCGCCGATGGCTGACCTCTTCTCGGCGGGCGGCAAGCGAGTGCGCCCAGCGCTGGTGCTGCTAACGGCGCGCATGGGCCAGTACGACCTCGAGCGGCTCACGCCTGCCGCCATGGCGGTCGAGCTGGTCCATGCGGCCACCCTCGTGCACGATGACGTCATCGACCGATCGCCTACGCGGCGGGGCAGGCCCTCGGTGGCCGCGGCGCTGGGCGACGAGCCCGCGATCGTGGTCGGCGACTACTACTTCGCCAAGGCCTACGAGCAGGCCGCGAGAAGCAAGTCTCCGGAGGTGGTGGCGATCCTGGCCAACGCGGTCATGCACATCTGCGCCGGGGAGGTGCGCCAGCAAAAGATCCGCCATCGCTACAGCACCGGCATCGACGAGTACATGCGCCGCATCGAGGCCAAGACCGCGACCCTGCTGGCCGCCTGCTGCGACATCGGCGCGCTGCTCGGCGAGCTGCCCGACGAGAAGCGCGATGCCGTGCGCGAGTACGGCCGGCTGCTCGGCCTCGCGTTCCAGATCGCTGACGACGTCCTCGACTACGTCAGCTCGGAGGAAGAGACCGGCAAGCCGAGCGGTCACGACCTGGCAGAGGGATTCGCGACCCTGCCGCTGATGCTCGCGATGCAGGACCCGATGCTGGCAGCATCGATGAGCCACGTGCTCGCGGACGGACGCGCGCTGACCATCGAGGAAGCAGGCCGCGTGGCGGCTCGTGTGCGCGCGAGCGATGCTCCGCGCATCGCCATCGAGCGCGCTCGCGTGCTCGCGTCAGAGGCGGTGACGAACCTCGACGGCCTCGGTCCGCATAAGGACGCGCTCGTGGCGCTGGCCGACTACGTGGTTTCTCGAAAGGCCTAACCTAACCGGGTGATGAGCAGAGTCATGCTCGTCGGAGTCGGGCCAGGGGATCCAGGTCTGGCCACGATGCATGCAGTCGAGGCGATCAAGCGCGCCGACGTCATTCGCAACACAGACGGATGCGGCGCCAACCTCCTCCACTTCGCTTCACCTGTGGCCGACGTGCGGGCGTTCGAGTCGGTCGACGAGGTCGTGCGGCTCGCACGCGACGGACGCAAGGTCACGATTCTGTTTCCCGGCAGTCCTTACGCGTTCGCAAGCGGCAGCGAGATCGCGACGAGGCTCGATCGCGCCGGCGTCGACTTCGAAGCGGTGCCCGGCATGACAGTAGAGATGGCCGCGCCCGTGATGAGCGGCATCCCCCTCACCATCGAAGGCCGCGCCAACTCGCTCGGCCTCGGCTTGGTGAAAGGCGCCGAGACTGTCGTGCTGCGGCTGGCGTCGGGCTGGTGGGAGGCGGGCATCAGCAAGCTGATGTCGGACGGGCGTCCCGCCGACACGCCGGCCGCGCTGATCCTCAGCCCTGGATTGCCCGGGCAGCGACGCGTGGCGGCGCCGCTGGGCGAGCTGGCCCGCAAGGCGGCCACCTACGGCCTCCGCGGCGACGCGCTGCTCGTGATCGGGCCGGGCGTCGAGATGGCCGAGCGCCTCGACTCGCTTTCGCGCCGGCCCCTCCACGGCAGACGAGTTCTCATCACCCGCGCCCGGCACCAGGTCGAGCCGTTCCGACGCGAGCTCGCCGACTTGGGCGCTGCGGTCATCGAGATACCCACGATCGCGATCCGGCCCATGCCCACCGACGATCGTGTGCGCGAGGCCATCGCGAACCTCAACCGGACCGCGCTCGTCATCTTCGCCTCGGCGAATGCGGTCGACATCTTCTTCCAGATGTTGAACACCAGCGGCGCTGACGCCCGCGCGCTGCACGGCAGCAAGCTGTGCGCGATCGGTCAGGAGACCGCGGAGTCGATGGCGACGCACGGCGTGCGGCCGGAGCTGGTCACCAGCGAGTACACCGCCGAAGGCCTCGCCAAGGCCCTCGAAGGCTGGGAGATGGAGGGCATGCGGGTGCTCGTGCCGCGTGCAGAGGTCGCGCGCGACGCCCTACCATCGCTCCTTGCGAAGC
>VBFW01000377.1 GCA_005880525.1 Chloroflexota bacterium
GGCCCGCGCGGTCGTGCAGCGTGACCTCCACTGAGTACAGGTTCGGAGCCTCCGGGCTCCAGAGCGCCCGCGTCGCCAGCTCGATTCGACACGACGACTCCTTGCCCGACCAGTGACCGACCTCCTCGCCATGCAACCTGACGCTGACCGACTTGCGGCCTTCGGTCTCGACGTGGACTTCGACGGCGCCTGCCCCGGGGTCGGGGTCGACGCGCAGCCCGGCGATCGAGCGCTCGGGCAGCGGCTCGAGCCATACCGTCTGCCAGATGCCGGTGGTCGCCGTGTAGAAGATCGACTCGGGCTTGGTGCTCCAGTACTGCTTGCCGCGCGGGATCGTGCGGTCGGCGAGCGGGTCCTCGGCCCTGACCACTATCTCGTTGCCGCCGTCGCGCGCGACCCTGGTTATGTCCGCGGTGAAGGGCGTGTGCCCGCCCTCGTGCGCGGCCACCTCCTCTCCGTTGACCCAGACCGTAGCGCGGTAGTCGACGGCGCCGAGATGCAGCAGCAGACGTTCCGCCGGCGGCGCGTCAAAAGTGCGCCGGTACCAGACGACGTCGCCCAGGTCGGTCTGGCCGACGCCTGACAGCTCGGACTGCGGGCAGAACGGAACCGTGATGGTGCGATCGAACACGCGCTCGTCGCCGGCCCCGAACTCCCACTCGCCGTTGAGGTTCACCCAGTCGCGCCGGCGCAGCATCGGCCGCGGGTACTCGTCCCTCGGCGTTTTAGCCCCCAGGACGAGACCTATCATGCGGAGGAATGCGGCAGTCCCTGCAGCGGGCGACCGGGCTAGCGGGAGTCCTACGCGGCGTCGTGGCCGACATGCAGTCGGCGTCTGGGGCGGACATCGTGTCCATCTTCCTTTACGAGGAGTCGACCCGACGCTATTACGCGCCATTCGCCACAGGGCAGCCGCAGGAGAGCCTCCTCGACTCACTCGCGGATATGACCGAGCAGCTCGGCCGCTACGCCGACGACGCGAGCCACGGCAAGGTCCCTGACGACCTCGGCGTCCACAACTGGGCCTCATCTACCTCAACTACCGCGAGCGCGACAAGGCGCCCGACGACGCGCGCGTCGCGGAGCTGCTGCGCATGGCCTCCACCGCGGGCGAGACGATCGAGGCGGCGCTCGCGGCGGCGAGCCGCGCCGCGCTGGATGGTCTTGGCAGGCTGACCTCGCTTCTGGCCGAGCCGGCCGGCGACAAGCAGGCCGACATGAAGGAGCTGCGCCGAGTCCTGTCCATCGCGCTTGCCGACCTGCTGCTCGCGAGCGAGCTCGACGCCGCGGCCATCTACCAGTTCGCGCCGCACCGCACGAGCCTCGAGCTCGTCACGGCGCACGCGCCTGTGGCCGCGCCGGTGCGCGTGGAGCGCGGCAATCACGACACGTGGGAGGCGGCGCTCAGCGCCGCGGTCGCGCTCGTGACGGCCCCATCCGACCTGCACCCTGTGGCAGTGTCCGCGCTGGGCAGCACGAGCGAGCCGCACGGTTATCTCGTGGTCCTCAGCCGCGACAGAATCGCGACGGTGCGCCGTGCGCCGGCGACCGACGTGCTGCTGCGCGGGGGCGCGGAGCTGATCGGCGGAGCGCTGGCCCACCAGCGCCTCATCGACGGTCTCGAGCACGGCAACCGGCTGCTCGGGGCGCTCGCCAACATGACGGCCGCGATGCTGCGCCCGGGCTCGGGCCGCAAGGAGGTCATCGAGTCGGTGGTAGGCCACCTCACCGACGCGTCAGTGCCCGAGTTCGATTTCAACTTCGCGACTGTCTACCTCCTCGACCAGCGACCCGACGAGTCGATGTTCGTGCGCCTCGCCGCAGGCGCGGCCACCACCGCCGCCATCGAGGCGTCGGTGACCGGCGCCGGAACGCACGCCGCCAGGCGCGTGCCGCGCTGGGCGCTCGAGGAGGAAAGACCCCTGGCCGCCGATGACGTGCTGGTCTTCGTCGCGCGCACGTGGCGCACCGTGATCGTCGGCCCGCTCGAGCCAAAGGGCCAGTCTCAGCGCAGCGATGTGGTCAGCGGCCCCATCCTCGGCGCCGCGACGTGGGTCCAGGTGCCTGTCGTCCGAGCGCACGGCGGCGAGATCGCGCGCGTCTCGGCTTGCCTGCTCGGCGACTCCGAGGCGGACGGCGATCGCGACACCTCGCAGCCGCCATTCACTCTTGCCGGCGAGGTCTTCGAGAAGGGCGGTCACGCGGACCTGATCCGGATCTTCCTGCCGTTTGGGACGGACCAGCATTCACGCGCCTCGGGCGTGCTGGAGGTCGGCTACCACCGCTCATACGAGAGGCGCCCGGACTGGGGCCAGATCGAAGCTTTGCGAGCCGCCGCCGGCCAGGTCGCATCAGCCGTGGAGACGGCTCGCCTGTACGAAGAGGCGCGCCGCCACGCCGAGCAGCTCGAGCTGAGCGCCGACGTCAGCCGCGCCATCGCGTCGTCGATCGACCTCGACCAGACGCTCACGCTCGTCGCGCACAACCTGGCGCGGCTCGTCGACGCCTCCACATGCCAGATCGCGCTTTACGAGGAGGACCACGAGGGCTGGTACGGAGCCGCCGCCTCCGACCAGGAGGACCTCTGGCGCCGGTTGCGCGGCGAGCGCACAGAGCCATCCTTCCTG
>VBFW01000216.1 GCA_005880525.1 Chloroflexota bacterium
CGAGCGGCATGAATCGCACGCTTGCCCAACCGGCCGTCGACGCGATGTCGCGAAGCTCATCAGGCGTGCGATACGAGTCGACCGTGTCGCTGAGGTACCGGTAGGCCGAGGGTTCGCCGGACAGGGCCCCGCCCAAAGCAGGCAGCAGCGTGCGCAGGTAGACCCGATAGGCGGAGCCCACGGGCCCCCGCGGCGGTTTGACGAACTCGAGCACGACCGCGCGTCCGCCCGGCTTGAGCACGCGCGTCATCTCTCTCAGACCTCGCACCGGATCCGCAAGGTTGCGCAGGCCGAACGCGATGGTCGTGGCGTCGAACGACGCCTCCTCAAACGGAAGGTTCAGCGCGTCGCCCTCTTTGAACTCGATTGCCGGGTGGTGCCGCCGCGCCGTGGCGAGCATCTCCGGGCTGAAGTCGAGCCCGAGCACCCGCCCATGCGGACCCGCGATGCGGGCCAGCTCCGCGGTCAGCTTGCCTGACCCGCACGCCACATCCAGCGCGGACCCGCCAGCTTGCAAGGCCGTCTCTCGCGCGGCGCGACGGCGCCACCCTCCATCAGTGCCGAGCGAAAGCACCGTGTTTACGAGGTCGTATCTGTGCGCGATGCGGTCGAACATCGTCCGCACGGCAGCGGGGTCGCGCTCGCTCACCAAAACAACCTCACGCGGTCGAGTTGACGACCAGCATCGCGAAAAGGTGCCGGCGCCACAGATACAGGCTGATCCAGACCGCGAGACAGAACAGCCCAACACTCAGCTCAGGCACCCAGAAGCGCAACGGCGGCTCAGGGTAGTTCGCCAGCTTCATCAAGGCGCCGGTTGTGTGGTTGCTGACCGCCACCATGTCGCCGAGATAGCACTCGACGTAGACCTTGTCTTGACGAGGAAACGCTGAAGGGTCCGCCCCGCCGATCCGCTTTACCTGCATGTCCTGAGAACCTTCGACGGTTCGAAGCGTGACCTGGTCCGAGCTCGATCCGATCACGTACACCTGCGTGATCGTCACGCACTGGGCTACCGGCTTCGCCGAGCACAGGCCGATACGCGATGCCGGGTCTGCCTGGGCCTCCACGTAGAGATAGGTTTCGGAGCCGCCTGTGATCAAGGCGACGATGGCGATGAATGCGGCCCCGAACATGGGAACGACGATGAAGTCTGGATCTCGCCAGCGCGATGTCGGGTGGCGCATCCGCGTGCGACGCAGTGATGGTTGCTCATCCATGGGTCACCCTTTTTGCCAGACGGACGCGATGCCCTGGCCCACGCCGATGCACATGGTCGCCAGGCCGTACTTCGCGTCGCGGTGCTGCATCTCGCGCACCAACGTGCCGACCAGTCGCGCGCCGCTGCAGCCGAGCGGATGGCCAAGAGCGATGGCGCCGCCGTTGACGTTCACCAGGTCTTCGTCGAGTCCAAGCAGGCGCATGCATGCCAGCGACTGCGACGCGAACGCCTCATTCAGCTCGATCACCTGCATGTCGCCCGGCTCGAGGCCGGCCTGCTCGAGAGCCTTCAAGGATGAGGGCACGGGTCCAATGCCCATGTAGTCGGGGTGAACACCGGCCGCAGCTGCGGCGACGAGGCGAGCAAGAGGCTTCAGGCCGCGGCGCTGCGCCTCCCCGGCCGACATCAGCACCAGCGCGGCGGCGCCGTCGTTCAGGGGCGATGAGTTGCCGGCGGTGACCGAACCGCTATCGGCAAACGCGGCCCGCAGTTTTGCGAGCGCCTCCAACGATGTGTCGGCGCGTGGCCCCTCGTCGTCTACCAGTCGCAAGGCCTCTCCTTTCTTCTGCGCGACCTCGACCGGGACCATCTCTTCGGCCAGTCGACCCGATTTCTGCGCAGCGAGCGCGCGCTGGTGACTCCGCAGCGCGAACGCGTCCTGGTCCTCGCGCGACACCTCGTACTTCTGGGCCACGCGCTCGGCGGTCTCCCCCATCTGCAGCGTGCCGTACATCGCGGCCATCTTCGGGTTGACGAGGCGCCATCCCAGGGCGGTGTCGTACGCGGTCTGCGGGCCGCGCGGGTAGGCGCCGTCCGGCTTTGGCATCACCCACGGCGCGCGCGTCATGCTCTCGACACCACCCGCGACGATCACATCGGCCGCACCGGCCTGGATCTCGCGCGCCGCGGCGATGGTCGCCTGCATGCCGGAGCCGCACAGGCGGTTCACGGTCTGGCCCGGCACCTCCACGGGAAAGCCCGCGAGCAGCAGGGCCATGCGCGCCACGTTGCGGTTGTCCTCGCCCGCCTGGTTGGCGCAGCCGAGGATGACGTCATCCACATCTTTGGGCTCGACGCCCGCGCGATTCACCGCCTCCTTGAGGGCTATCGCCGCCAGGTCGTCGGGGCGCATGTCCTTCAGCTGCCCGCCGTATCGACCCATCGGCGTGCGCGCGGTGGCGACGATGACTGCCTCAGGCAACCTGACGCCCCCACCTAACCTCCCCACACGGTGGGGAGGGACAATGGCTCACTTCTTGCGGCGCGCTAGGAAGGCCTGGACGCCGTCGGCGAACTCCTGGCTGCCGGCCTGCGCTTCCTGGAGGTACGACTCGAACTCCAGCGCGCCCTCGTAGCTCGACTCCAGGGCATGGTTCACCGCGCGCTTGGCCGCCGCAAGCGCCTGGCGCGGCTGCTTCGCGAGCTGACCGGCGAAATCGCGAACCTCTTCCTCGAAGCGGTCCGCGGGTACGACGCGGTTGATGACGCCGAGGCGGTGCGCGTCCTCCGCCGGCAACGCCTTGCCCGTGAAGAACATCTCGTAAGCCACGGCGGTCCCAGCCAGGCGCGGCAGAAGCCAGCTGACCCCGCCGTCCGGGGCCAGGCCGATGTTGATGAACGCCTCCATCAGGTACGCCTCGGGCGTGGCGATCCGGATGTCGCACGCCAGCGCGTAGCTCGCGCCGATGCCGACGGCCGGACCGTTCATCGCGGCGATCGTCGGCTTCGGCATGGTGCGAAGGCGCGTGAGCATCGGCATGTACTCGTTGCGCAGGACGTTGCCTACGTCTTCAGGCGTCCGCATCCCACCGCCGCCGACCATCTCGGTGACGTCAGCGCCGGAACAGAAGGCGCGGCCGCTGCCTGTGAGCACGACGACGCGAACGGCGTCATCTCTCTCGGCCTGCTTGATCGCCTCGCCGAGCTGCTGCCGAGTAAGCGCGCCGATCGCGTTCATCTTCTCCGGCCGGTTGAGCCGGATGAGACCGACGCCGTCGTGCGTGTGGAGCATCACGTGCTGTTCGACTTCAGTCGCCATCTCTCACCGTCCTTTGAACACGCCCTTGCGCTTTTCCAGGAAGGCGCGCATGCCCTCCTTCTGGTCGTCCGTCGAAAAAAGGAAGTAGAAGCTGCGCCTTTCCGCCGCCAGGCCCTCGGCCAGCGATGTCTCGAAGGCCTTTTGGACCGACTCCTTCGCCAGTCGCACCGCCACTGGCGGCTTCTCCGCGAGCTGCCGCGCCATTCGCTGGGCGACCGCCACCGACATCTCGGCCGGCACCACCTTGTTCGCCAGCCCGAGCTCGTACGCGCGACGCGCGCCGATCATGCCGCCGGTCAGCATCACCTCCATCGCAGCGAACTTCCCCGCAGTCCGCGGCCATCTTTGAGTGCCGCCCGCACCCGGGATGATGCCGAGGTTGATCTCGGGCTGGCCGAAGCGGGCCGAGTCGCCGGCGATTATCACGTCGCACATCAGGGCCAGCTCGCAACCGCCGCCGAGGCAGTAGCCGTTGACCGCCGCGATTAGCGGTTTCTTGAAGCCGGAGATGGGCGACCACGCGCCCGTCTGGTCGCGGTTGAGCTGCTCGGCGGCGGAGCGCTCGGCCATGTCGCCGATGTCGGCGCCCGCGGCGAACACCTTCGGCCCACCGGTGATGACCACCGCACGCACCGCGTCGTCGGCATCCAGCTCGCTCAGCGCCTGGCCGACCTCGGCGATCACGGCCGGGCTGAGGGCATTCAGGACTTTCGGCCGGTCGAGGGTGATCGTCGCGATCGGCGGGTCCGGCTCGACCTTGATGTACTCGTAAGCCATCACCCTCACCCCTGACCCCTCTCCGAAACGGAGAGGGTGCCCTTACCCACATCGACGACCATAGCGCCGTCTATGATCGGCTACATGGGGGGCAGGCGTTTACTCGACTCATACGGCCGCGTGGCCGACGACCTGCGGATCTCGATCACCGACCGATGCAACTTCCGCTGCATCTACTGCATGCCCGCCGAGGGCCTGAAGTGGCTGGCGCGGGACGACCTGCTGCGCTTCGAGGAGATCACGCGGCTGGCGCGCATCTTCGTCCAGCGCTACGGCGTGCGCACCATCAGGATCACGGGCGGCGAACCGCTCGTTCGCATCAAGGTCGAGGAGCTCGTCGGCATGATCAACGCGATCGATCCGACGCTCGACATCACCATGACCACCAACGGCGTCCTGCTGCGCGACAAGGCGCAGAAGCTGGCCGAGGCGGGATTGAAGCGCATCAACATCTCGCTCGACACGCTGCACGCGGATCGGTTCCACGAGATCGCGCGCGCTGACATGTTCGCGCGCACCATGGACGGCATCGAAGCCGCGCGCGAGGCGGGCCTGTGGCCGATCAAGCTGAACATGGTCGTGATGCAGGGCCACAACGACGACGAGGTCGTCGACTTCGCCCGGCTCGCGCGCGAGAAGGGCTACGAGGTCCGCTTCATCGAGTTCATGCCGCTCGACGGCGACAACATCTGGACCAACGAGCAGGTGGTCCCGAGCCGGCGAATCCAGGAGCAGATCGAGGACCTCTTCCCGCTCGAGCCGGTGAAGGACACGCGGCCCGGCCCCGCGACGCGCTTCAAGTTCGCTGACGGCAGGCCCGGCGGCGTCGGCTTCATCTCTTCGGTCAGCCAGGCCTTCTGCACGACATGCAATCGCGTCCGGCTAACTGCCGAGGGCGGCCTGCGCACATGCCTGTTCTCGCTGAACGAGACGCCGCTGCGCGACCTCATGCGCTCGGGCGTCTCCGACGAGCGGATCGGCAGCGTCATCGAGACCGCGATCTGGCACAAAGAAGAGGGACATCTCATCAACAAGCCCGGCTTCATCAAGCCGGCCAAGAACATGTCCCAGATCGGAGGGTGATCCGAGAGCTCGCCCCCGGGGAAACCCACCTCGCGTACGCGGCCATGCTCGAGCTGCGTCCGAAGATCGGGTCGAGCGCCGACTTCGTGCGCACCGTCAACGACAAGCAGCGGCCGCAGGGCTACCGGCTCATCGCGTCGTTCGATGAGGAGGACGAGCAGGCGGCCGGCGCGGCGGGCTTTCGAGTCCTCGACTACCTCGCATGGGGCCACGCGCTCTACTGCGACGACCTGTCGACCCGTGAGAAGTACCGCGGCCGCGGCCACGCGGGCGCGCTGATGGACTGGATGGTCGACGAGGCCCGCCGGCTAGGGTGCGGTGAGTTTCACCTCGACTCCGGTGTTGGGCCGGATCGCACCACCGCGCACAGGCTGTACTTCAACAAGGGCATGCGGATCTCCGCATTTCACTTCCAGCGCCCGACCTGACGAAGCGGCCTCAGGCGAAGTCGAGCAGGCCGAGCTCGCGCCCCAGCTGAACCGAGCGCTGCTCATCCCGGGCAGCGTCCTCAGCGCGACCAGCAGCGCTCAGCGCGCGGGACCGATCCTGAAGCGCGCGGGCCAGCGAAGGCCGCGCCTCCATCCCTTCGAACAGCTCGATGGCCCGGTCGAGGTCGGCGACGGCTGCGGCCAGGTCTGGGTTCGGCTGGTGGGCATAAGTCCGGCCCCGACCCCACAGTGTCTGGGCCTCCCCGAAGCGATCCCCCATTCCCCGTGCGGTCACCAGCGAGGCGTCCCACTGCTCCACGCCGCCTGGGAGATCGCCAAGGCGAGCCCGCGTGGAACCGAGCAGGCCCTTCAAAAGCGTTTGCATCGGGGCCATGTTGGTGACCTGGCACAGCTCGCTGCCCCTCTCCAGGGGTCCCCTCGCACCGGGCGCATCGTTCTGCGCCAGGCTCGCGGCGCCGAACATGACGTTGGAGGCCACAACACATGCGTACGCGCCCATGTCCTCTGCGCGCGTGGCGCAGTCGAGGGCCTCGCGCCGGGCCGCTTCGGCGTCACCCCGTTCGAGGTCGAGGCCCGCCTGCGCGATCTTCACGTCGACCTGCGAGATCGGGTCTGCATCACTTGCAAACTGCATGGCGCGTTCGATCGTCTGCTCGGCCGATTTGAACTCGCCCATCCGCGAGTAGGCGAGCGCCAGGAAATCGGAGATCATCGCGATCGACACCGCGTCGCCGGTCTTCTCGATGACGTCGAGCGCCTCGCGCATCTGCTTCGCACCCTCGCGGAGATTTCCGGTGAATCCGATGAACGAGCCCATCAGCGCCTTGGGAAGGGCCGCGGCTGTCGGATCTTTCAGCTCCTCGCCGAGCTGAGCGGCACGCTCGAGCGCTTGACGCAAGGCAGGGCTCGATTCCGGCACCTCACCGCGCTGGCGAAGCAGGAACGCAACCCAGAAGTTGCCTTCGGCGACAAGCCGCTTGTCACCACCTTCGGAAGCGGCCAGCGCATTCTCGAGCTGCTCGAGCTCGGTGCCAGAGCTGACGAACGTCCAGCCCGCCTTCGCACCGCCTATGCCGGCGCGAAGTCGCAGATCCATCTGCGAGCCATCGGTCAGGTTGCCCGCCCGGCTGAAGAAGCTGAGCGACTCTCTGTTGGCAAAGCGCTCCAGCGCGTGCTCGCCCGCGACGACGAGCTGCTCGGCGGCGCGGGCGTTATCGCCGGCCTGCTCGAAGTGCATGCCGATGACCCCGGCCAGCTCACGGGCGCGCTCGGGATGGAGCGCCATGATGATCTCGGCGGCGGCCCGGTGCAGCGAGCGGCGATCCTGCTTCAGCAGCGACGTGTACGCGGCCTCCTGCACGAGCGCATGCCGGAACAGGTATTCAAGCTCTGGCTGCAGCGCCGCGATCTCGATCAGCCCGCCGGCTTCGAGCGTGCCCAGGTCGGCTCG
>VBFW01000217.1 GCA_005880525.1 Chloroflexota bacterium
GCTTGGGCCATGTCGGGTTCCTCCAGTTGTTCCGTCGGGGTTTCCATGACTTGACTCAACTCGCGCTGCGTACCTTCTTGTGCCAGAAAACCCGTAATAAGCGGTGCGGATTGAGCGACGAGCTAGCATCCTATCACCGGTGCCCCGCGGGTCTGAGAAAACTGAGAGAGCTGTGATCACGGGGCCCTTCACTGCCCTCGCGGAGGACGACCCACGGCTCTGATGGACCCGGACTCCACCGACGAGATGGTCGACCACCTGGTCGACTTCTTCGATCAGGTCGCCCCTGATTACGACGGCTGGGCCCAGGGCCAGCACGGCCGGGTCGCCGCGCGGCTGGTCGAGATCGCAAAGCCGAAGAAGGGCCAGCACGCTCTGGACGTGGGCACCGGCACCGGCCTGGTCGCCCACGAGGTGGCGGCCAAGGTCAAGCCCGGAACGGTCATAGGGATCGACCTTTCGGACCGAATGCTGTCGATCGCACGCTCGCGCAAGAGCACCAACACTCAGTTCCTGGGGATGGCCGCTGAGCACCTCGTGTTCAAGCCGGCCACGTTCGACCTGGTCACCATGGGGGAGGCGCTCGCCTACCTGTCAGATCCTTTCAGGGCCCTCGACGAGGCCAATCGCGTGCTCCGCAAGGGAGGCCGGCTCGCTCTCTCATGTCTGCGCCGCAGCCTCAGCACTCCCGCGCAGAACCTCTTCTTTCAGGGCTTGGCCCCACTTGCCAGGCGCCACTACCTGAGCCTGCCGAGGTTCAGCTCGGAGCGGGCGCGCTTTGGCGAGCCCTCTGTTCTGCCCGAGCTGCTGAGCGAGGCGGGATTCGAAGTCACGACGATGACCGAGATGGTGACCGGAGGGCGGACGCGGAGCGCGCGTGAATGGACCGAGCTGATGGCCGGCGCCGGTCCTCTGCCTTACACCTTGATCAAGTCACTTGGCCCGCGCTACCGCGCCGAGCTGGAGCAAGAGGTCGACCTGGCGATGGACAGCCTCGGCGACCCCGACGATGCGTTTCGCTACCACCATTCCTATTTGCTGGCGGTGGCCGAGAAGCGATAGGTCCGCGGGCCCAGCGTGATCAGGATCACAAGGCCTGCCACCACGCAGAGCGCCGCCGCGATGCCAAAGATCTCTCGGTATTCCTGCAGGAATGCCGCGGCGACGAGCCTGGCGAGGTGATCGACTCGTTCCTTGACCGTCGGATCGTTGAGCTCGGGCGTGCCAAGTATCTGGTGGAAGCGATGCAGCCCGAATGCGGTGAGCGTCGAGAGGCCGATCAGCATGCCGAGCGTTCGAGCCAGCACGACCAGGCTGGATGCGAGGCCGTGGTTTTCCGCGCGCGTAAGGTCGAGGACCGCTGCCGCGAGTGGAGCGATCACGATGCCGAATCCAAGCCCGCAAGCCGCGAGCGCAAGATCGGCGTGGCGCAACGGGCCCAACTTCAGGTCGAGCTCGGTGGTCTGCCAGGTGGACATCTGCACGAAGGAGATCGCCGCGATGACGATGCCGAGCATCGCGGCCTGCCAGCCGCCGAAACGTCTCGCCATGAGCCCGCCGAGGACTGCACCGACGGGCACGCCGACCAGGAATCGCGTGAGCAGCAACCCGGAGTCGAGCTGATTGAGGTTGAAGACAAGTCTGCCCAGCAGGGGCACATCGACCAGCGCGACCATCAGCGCGCCGCCGATCAGGAGGTTGGCGATGCTGGAGCCGATGAACTGCCGGCTGCGCAGCAACGCGCGCGGGATCAGTGGCTCGATCTTTCGGAGCTGGCGCCACGCGTAGGCGCCGAGCACGATGATGCTTGCAAGTCCCGCGGGAATGAAGAGGCTGCCTGTCGCGCGATTGCCGGGATCGTCGGGGTATAGGGCGAAGACCAGCAGACCGAGTCCGGCGCCGAGCAGCGCGGCGCTGATCCAATCGATGCTGCCTCGCAGCGGTGCGGTTGTTGCGCCGGGCTCAAGCTTGCGATGAAGCAGGTAGAGGCCCGTTCCACAAACGGCAGCCAGCGGAATGTTGCACCAGAAGACGAAACGCCAGCCACCCGCGGACGCTGCGGCGGCGGCGAGGGTCGCGCCATACAGCGGCCCGAAGACGCTGCCTGCCTCCTGCAAGCCGGCGACTGATCCGAGCGCAACCGTCCTGCCGCTATCGCGGTAGAGGTCGGCGGCGATCGCAAGGGTCAGAGGCACCAGGCCGCCTCCGCCAAGTCCCTGAAGGACGCGGCCAACGACCAACCAGGGCAGGCCAGCAAAGGTCCAAAGTCCGGCGGTCGCGGTGATCACGGATCCGACAGCGAACGCGGCCATGCACGCTACATACACCGGAGCGCGGCCGCGGACGTCGGAGTAGGCGCCGAGCAGTGGCATCGCGACCACGTAGCCGCCGAGGAAGCCGGTCACCAGCGGCGTCGCCTGCTCGATTCGGTCGATGGTCAGGCCGACGTCCGCGATCATCGCGGGCAGCAGGGTTACGACGACGTAGGCGTCCATGGCGGCGATGAAGAGCCCCGCGCCGGCAAGGCCGAGCAGCAGCGCGCGGTTGCTGGTTGCCGGGGCCGAGTGCGACGACGCTTGCGAAGAAGGCCCCGAAGCGCTCGTCACCGGGGCGCCCCCGCGCAATGAGCAGCCCCCTGGCGGGGCCCTCCCTCTCCCGCTGGGCCTTTCCTCCCCCAAAGCCCATTCTCACCGTGCCGCCTCGAACGTAAGGCGGCGGGCGGGGGAGCACAACCCAGCCTGTTAAGGGCGCCCGGCACGACTACGCGGTGCGGCCGGGAGACGCGATCGTCACCGACCCGTTGAAACCCTTCAGGTCGACCTCGACCGTCGCCTGGCTGCCGTTGTCTCCGAACTTCCCAGTGAGTACCGCCTTGCGGATGTAGTGGTCCGACCCGCCGACCCAGATCACCGCGTCGACATCGCCCTGCGATGCCAGCTGGGCCAGCATTCCCGTCACCTGCTCGCCGGTGTAGGTCGCCTCGACTCGGTGCGAGTCGACGTTGTCGATGGTTTCAGCACCAAGGTATTTCGGGCTCCGACCCTGTGGAATGACGGCGGGAAGCCCCGTCTGCGGGTCGAACAACCGCGCGAGGTCGGGAATGTCCGCTGCCTGCGTGGCGGTCAGCGGCTCGAACCGAAGCAGCGGCGGCTTCAGGAACACGCGGCCGCCGATGATGACCACCTCGAGCCCGATCTGCACGTCCTGCTGGCGGACCAGGTACACGGTGTCGCTTACGCCAGGCAGCCGGATCGCCGCGGTCGCGGAAACGAGCGCGAAGCCCTGGAACGAGATCGTTCCCTTGGTCACCTTCAGGGTGGCGGTCACGGTCTTCAGACCGCCTATGGCAGAGCCGCCCTGCCTCAGAGCAAGACCAGGATCCTCCGGCTGCAGGCCTCCGCATCCCGCCAGCAGCCCGACCACGGCGACGAGCGACGCAACTCGGTAACGCAAAGTCATCCCGCCGGACAAGTATCGGTCTGCAGCGACTAAGTCCGCCGGTCCTCCCGCGCCGCCACGATCAGCCGCACCGGCCGGTCGTATAAGAGGTAGTCCCAGGCCCAGTTGATGAGCACGAGGATGCGGCTGCGGAAGCTGACCACGTTCACCAGGTGCACCACCAGCCACATGCCCCAGCCGAGGAACCCTGACAGGTGCACCGGCCCCAGCTGCGCCACGCCCGAGTTGCGGCCGATCGTCGCCATGATCCCCGGATCGCGATAACGAAACGTCGACGCGCCGCCGTTGTGGACCATGTCGGCGATCGTCCGCGCCACCTGCTTGTCCTCCTGCATCGCGACCGGAATCAGCATCGGCAGCAGCGTCTCTCCATCGGTGGCGGCGGCGAGGTCGCCGATGACGAAGGCCGCCGGATGGCCCGGCACCTGCAGCGTCGGCGCCACCTTGACGCGCCACTGCTTGCCGACCTCGACACCAAGCGTCGCGCCGACCTCCGACGCGCGCACCCCCGCGGTCCAGATCACGGTACCCGCCTGAATTTCTCCGCCGCCGGCGAGCTGTATCACGTCCTTGTTGATTTCGGCCACCCGCGCCCCGAGCTTCACCTCCACGCCCTTGCTCTCCAACGACCGCTTGGCCGCGGCGCGCAGCTCCGACTCGAACGCTCCGAGCAGCGTGTCGGCCGCTTCCAGCAGCACCACACGGACCTCGTTCATATCGAGGTCCCTGAAGTCCTTGCGCAGCACGAGACGGATCAGCTCGGCGTAAGCGCCTGCCAGCTCCACACCAGTCGGGCCGCCGCCAACGATCGCGAACGAGAGCAGCGATCGCCGCTCTTCGGGCGTCTTGGCCCAACGCGCAGCCTCAAAGCGCGACAGCACGCGATTGCGCAGCGCCAACCCCTCGTCCAGGCCTTTGAGCCCGAACGCGTTGCGGGCCACCGACTCGTTGCCGAAGAAGTCCGTCTGCGCCCCTGTGGCCAGCACGAGAAAGTCATAAGGGATTGGGCCGTGATCGGTGAGCAGCAGCCGGCGCTGCAGGTCGGCGCCCGTGATCTCAGCCTGCCGGAACTCCACGTTGCGCAGCGGCCTCACCAGCTCACGCACAGGCCGCGCGATCTCGCCTGGGTCGAGGAGCGCGGAGGCGACCTGGTACAGCAGCGGCGTGAACAGGTGGTAGTTGTTGCGGTCGATGAGCAGCACGTCGACGTCGACGCGTTTCAGCGCTCGGGCGCATGTGATCCCGCCGAATCCGGCGCCGGCGATGATGACGCGTGGTCGGCCTGCCAGCTGTCGGGCTACTCCAGACCCTTTTCCGTGCGTTCCATGCGTCCGGTCCGGCCTTTCTGCGGCGGAAACCGGCCGCCGCCCATGCTGCGCCGACGGTTGGCCATCTTCTCCACGGCCGGGGCACCGCCCGTCAGCTGCAGCAGCGAGCGAGGCAGCTTCTGCTTCTTCTTCACCACGGGCTCGAACAGGTCACCAAGCTTCGCCACCCGTGCCAGCACCTGGTCGGAGTCGAACACCAGCGTCGAGGGGTCGCCTGTCTTCAAGCACTTCTCCACCTCCGCCCACGTGACCGGCGTCGACACGGTCGGTCGCGCGCGCGCGCGCAGCGAGTAGACGTTGACCGTCGTCTTGTACTGGTCGTTCTGGCTCCAGTCGATGAGCACCCGGCCCTTGCGCAGCTCCTTCAGCTGCTTGTGCACCACCAGGTCAGGGTGCCGCTCCTCGAACAGCTGGGCCAGGCCCTTGGAAACGACCTTCGTCTGGTTGTAGTCGACCGCTGTGTTGAGGGGCACATACAGCTGCAGGCCCTTGGAGCCGGAGGTCTTGGCGCAGCTCTCAAGTCCATGCTCGAGGAAGACGTCGCGCAGCATCATGCCGATGCGGCAGCACTCGACGATCGTCGCGGGCGGCCCTGGGTCGAGGTCGAACACCAGGGTGCGCGGCTGCGGCAGGTTCTTGGCCATCGACAGCGATGTGTGGAACTCGAGCGTGGCGATCTGCGCGAGCCACACCAGGGTCGGCACGTCCTGCGCCATGCAGTAGTACATGTCGCGGTTGTTGCCGCCGCTCCACACGGTCGCGGTCTCCACCCAGGGCGGCCGGTGCTTGGGACAGTTCTTCTCGTAGAAGAACTCTGCGTCGACGCCATTCGGGTATCGCTTGAGCGTCAGCGGGTGGTCGCGCGTGTGCGGGAGGATCGCCGGCGCGATGCGCGTGTAGTAGTCGATGACCTGCGCCTTGGTGAACCCGACCTCGGGGTACAGGATCTTCTCGAGGTTTGTCAGCTTCAGCTTCCGGCTCTCGATCTGAACCTCGACCGACGTCTCCTTAGCCACCTTCTCGCACCACCTCGCTCGCCTTCTTGTCGATTCGGAATCCCTTGAACGACGGCGCGCGAAGCTGGCCGCCACGGGTCCATTCGACGAACTCGAACTCGGCCACCACCTTCGGCTTGACGAATTGCGCGGCGCGTGGGGGAGAGCCGGCGTCGTATGGGCTCTTGTCGATGGCGAGCGGCTTCAGCAGCTGGTTGAGCTTGTCCAGCGTCGCGTCGGAGAACCCGGTGCCCACCTTGCCCGCGTACACGAACTTGCCCTTGTCGTAGTACCCGACCAACAGGGCGCCCGGGTAACCGCGGCGCTTGCCTTCGCCTTCCAGCCAGCCGCCGATCACGAGCTCCTGGCGGTTGTGGTTCTTGACCTTGAGCCACGCGCCACTGCGCCGGCCGGGCTCGTAGCGCGAGTCGAGCCTTTTGGCCATCACTCCCTCGAGGCCGGCCTTCGTGCTCGCGTCGAGCATCGCCTTGCCGGCGCCTTTCTCGTAGGGTGGCGTCTGCCACGAGTCTCCGCTCAGCTTCAGCTGGGCGAGCAGCCGCCGGCGCTCGGTGTACGGCTGGTCGAGGAGGCTCCTGCCTTCATGCCAGAGCAGGTCATAGATCATGTAGATCACGGGGACCAAGCTCATCTTCCGTCGGATCTCCGACTCCGAGGTCAGCCCCATGCGCTGCTGGATCTGCTCGAAGCTTGGCCGGCCTTTCTCGTCGAGCGCCACGATCTCGCCGTCCAGGATCACCCGATGCGCTGCGGCATCGGCTTGCGATCCGGATCCTGCGGCGGATCCATCCGGTGGATCATCCAGTCGTTGCCGCGCGTCTGAAAGAGGACGTATTTGCCTGTCAGCCGCTCGCCGTGGAATTCGACCATGACCTCGCGCTCGGTCCATTTGACGGTCTCGTAGGTGCCCGCGTCCCAGATGGTGACAGTCCCGCCGCCGTACTCGCCCTTTGGAATCTCGCCCGCGAACTTGAAGTACTCGAGCGGGTGGTCCTCCACGTGGACGGCGAGGTGATTCTTCTTGGGATCGGGCGGGATGCCCTTGGGCACAGCCCAGGACACGCCTACCCCGTCCTTCTCCAGCCGCAGGTCCCAGTGCAGTCGCCGCGCGTGATGCTCCTGGACGACAAAGCGCAGCGCCTTCCGCTCAGCCCGGGCAACCTTCGCCCCCGGCTCGGGCGTGCGCTTGAAATCCCTCTTGGCCTCGTACTCAGCGAGCTTGCGCCCGGGCACGCGTTCTAGGTTAGGCCACGCGCGCCAAACGCCTCAGCGCAGCGAGCGGACCGTCCGGCTCGCGGCCGCCGCTATAGCCGGCGGGAAGGCGTTAACAGGCAGCATTCCCAGCGGAGAAATCGCCGCCTAGCCTGCGAGGAAACACTCGCAGGAGGTACGCATGCCCTTCCTACTAGCCGGGCCGGACATCACGCCGATTCAGGACCTGATCAGCACCTGGACGCACATCGCGCAGGCGCTGGTCGCCTCGATCGGTGCCCTGGCCTTCATCTTCGCCTTGCTGTGTGCCCCATAAACACCGCTGCGTCGCGGGGGGAAGCGCTACCTGCCAAAGACTTAGCCGTGGTCTGAGGGGACCAGTGTGGAGGGCAAAATGTCCCATGGACGGAGCAGTCGAGCACCACTTACCGTGCCTTCTGCCTTGCGACCAGGATCGACGTGTTCTGGCGTTGAGAGCGACAAGGGCGGGTTCACTCAAAAGGAGAAAGCTGCATGGTTCTACTGAGACGAGTACGTGTGTTTGGCCTAATCGCCGCACTAGTCGCTGTTCTGGCGATCGGCGGGGCGGCTCCGGCTGCGGCCGACGGCTACGGCAACGGCCATGGCAACGTCCAGCTCTACCAGGCCACGGCTTCGGCCAACTGCGACAACGTGTCGCTGTGCGGCGCCAACCTGTTTGGTTTTTGGGCCTGGGCCGTTTTCAACGCCGATGGCACGGTGCAGGGCGAGGTCACCAACTGCGGCCACCTGACCAAGGCGGGCGCTCCGGGACTGGCGGGTGCCCAGCATTTCCACATTGATGGCCACTGGACCATCGTCAACTTCGGCCCCAACAATCCCTGGATCGTGATCACCGACGAGGTCGACACGGCCAGCGGTGGGTTCCTGGGTACCGGGACTGTGGTCGACATCCCCAGCGAGTTCGTCCCCGTCGGCCCCGCGGCCAAGTCCCACCTCTCGCTCGCGCAGATGTTCTTTGGCTTCACCGGCCCCGGCGTCACCTTCAACGTAACCGTGACCCCCATGCACACCTCCTAGCAGCAAAGCGAACCGTCAACAAAGAAAGGGCCGCGTCGGCGGCCCTTTTCATTTGCCGGCCGATGACCGATCCCAAAGCAACGACAATCCAGCCGACATCTCGTCGTCGTTGTCGGGCTTGCCACGTGGCGCCGGGAAAAGCCGCAGTTAACAACCTGGGTTCCGGACCCGGCGAGGCTGGCCTAACGTGCGCCCTTAAAACAGCGGGAGGCGCACATGGGTTTCCTCACTTCGATCCGGACATCATGCCGATCACAAATCTGATCAATACCTGGATTCACATCGGGCGAGCGCTCGTCGGATCCGTCGGCGTGCTTGCCTTCATTTTTCCGTTTACGTGGATGTCTTAGGCACAGCCGCCATACTCAGAGGTTCTGGACTACGCATCGCGGCGCACGGGATCAGTAAGGAGAGTCGCCCTCGAAGTCAAAGACCCCTGCGATGGTCTCGCCGAACGCGATTTCTGCAACCTCACGGAGCGCGCGCCGACATCTGCTGCAGGCGATGTACTCAGAGGGTTCGTCCCAGCCCGGCAGGGAGATCTGTAGACGCCAACTGCGGGGTTCGTCCTTGCGACGCGTACCGCATAAGCTGCACGGACCAACGAACATGTCGCGCTCCTCTTTGGTTAGGGGATGCAACCTGACAGATGCCGTTGGATTCGCTTCTTTCAAAGCAAGCAAACCGATTCCGAGCCTTCTGACAGCATCTGGCGACTAGTCTCAGCCATCGATACTGGATTGAGCGGAGGGTCTTAACAACCAGAGTTCCAGTCCGTTAGATCATCTCCTAGCCTCCAGACACAAAACGTTTGGAGGTTTCCCATGCCGTTTCTAGCCGCCGCAGGGCCCGATATCACGCCCATCACCGACCTGATCACGACGTGGACCCACATCGCGCAAGCTCTTGTGGCTTCGATAGGTGCGTTGGCTTTTATTTTCGCGTTCATCTGGAAGATCACCAGCGTCGAGGCGCACTCGGCCTTGGCGGCCAAACAGTGGATCCAGCGCATCGTCGTGGGCACCATCGGTGTGGAGGTCGCTGGCTCTCTGGTCGACATCCTCACCCGGTCGGTGCCGCCCACCGCTCACTGATCGATGGGCGTCATTGGCGACCTGCCGCAGGCCATGGCCCAGCTCGCCCATTCGCTGGAGCAGCTGATCCGCATGCTGTGGCCGCTCGCACACCCGCTCGAACCGGTGGCGGTGGTCATCAGCGACGGCATCGGCCTGCTGCTGACCCTGTGGTTCAAATTCGTGATGAGCACGACAGACGTCGAGACCGGGCAGGAGTTCATCGGGAGCGCGGCCATCAAGAGCTTCGAGCCGTCGGTCCAGCTGGTCGCGGACAGCCTGCTTGGGCTCGTGGTGGTCTGGGCCTCCTACAAGGTCATGTGGGGACACAGCGCGAGCAGCAAATACTCGGTGCGCGTGCTGCTGCCCCGCCTCTTCCTCGCCGCCGTGCTCATCAACTTCTCGCAACCCATGTTCCAGGGAGCCGTTACCGCGAGCAACACGCTCAGCGGCGTGATCACCCACTTTCAGACCATCCCGGACTGGCCGTCGTGGTGGCACACGTTCAAGGTCAACCCGCAAGACAGCGTCTTCGAGGTCATCACGACTACCACGCTGGTGCTCGGGTATGACGTCCTAGCAGTCGCTTACATCGTTCGCTACACGGTGCTGATCGTCCTGGCGATCTCCGCGCCCCTCGCCGGACTGCTGCTCGTCCTGCCCGAGACTGCGCACCTCGCCAAGCTGTGGCGAACGCTGTTCGTCACCAACCTGTTCATGCAGCCGGCACAGCTGTTCGTGATGGCGATCGGGTTCGCTCTCGAGAACAGCGGCTTCAACCCGCTCCGCCACGTCTTTGCCCTGGCGGCCCTGCTCGTGGTGTTCAAAGTTCCGGGCGCGATGGGCAGCGCGGAGAACGTCGCCCACAAGCTCGAGTCGCTCCTTCACCACAGCGTCAGCCAGGTCGAGCACGCCGTCCTGCGCACCGCATGACTGTCGCGCTGCGGGTGGTTCTCATCGCGTCGGCGGCGGGGCTCGCCTGGATTTTCGCTGCCTCCCAGCTGGTCGACCAGACGCGGCTTCCCATCGATGTGATCGTGGAGGGCGCAGTGCTGACGCAGCCGTTCGGCTGCACGACGCTTGACCTCGAGCCATTCGATCCGCTGTGCCCCAGCCGCCACGTGCATACGGGTGTCGATCTGGCATCACCCGGCGGCACGGTCGTGCATTCAGCGACTTCCGGCGTCGCGCACGTTGGTTATGACGCTGCCGGGGCGGGCCTGTATGTCGCCGTGAACTTTGGGGCCCACGTGCGCCTGCTGTACTGCCACCTGTTCACGGCCGCGATCCAGTCTGGGCAGGCGGTGGAGCCAGGTGAGGTCATCGGCACTGTCGGCTCGAGCGGGCTCGCGACAGGACCGCATCTCCACTTCGAGATCCAGGTCGACGGACGGTCGGTCGACCCAGGCCAGTGGCTGACCGCCGGCCCTTAACAGGCTGGATTGGCGCGCCGCGGTTCGGCGCCTACGCTCATCCCAGTTCGCAAGAAAAGGAGTTACAGCAATGGTCAACAAGGTGATCCTCGTCGGGAACGTGGCATCGGATCCAGACGTGCGCGCGTCGCAGGGCGGCACGTTCGTCACCAAGGTGCGCATCGCGACCAACGTCTACGCCGGCAAGTCAGACGACGGCACGGTCAAAGAGCACACCGACTTCCACAACCTGGTGTTCTTCGGCAAGACCGCCGAGACGGCAGGCACGTACCTCCACAAGGGCCAGCTGCTCTATATCGAGGGGCAGCTGCGCAACAGCTCGTGGGACGACGCCGCCACGGGCCAGAAGCGCTACAGGACTGAGGTCGTGGTCGAGGCATTCAAGTTCCTGGGGCCGAAGCAGCAGTCGCAGGAAGCCGCGGCCTGAGTGGTGAGGAGGTGAAGTAATGTTGTAATCGCTGTGCCGGACGAGCTTCAGACCTGGTTCGCGTCTCGCGTGCCCAAGGACTGGTTCACCGGCGGGCTCGAGATCATGTCCGACGGCGAGGAGATCCTGGTCGTGGGCAACCTGCCTGAGGTTGAGCTGGCCGGCGGCACGAGCGCCGCGGCCCGGGCGGCCGCGCAGGACGCCCGGATCGACCGGTTCCGCGAGGAGACCCGGGACGACCGCGTCCGCATCGCCCGAGAGGGGGAGCGTCACTTCCGGCGCAAGGTCGGATGGGGTGCGCGGTGCGGCGACCAGATGAAGCTGTTCACGACCGCCAGCGTCCCGGTGATGACGCGCCTGCGCATGCCCGAGCGGTCCATCCTGGACACGCTGGTCGCGGGCGGGGTCGCCCGCAGCCGCAGTGACGCCCTGGCCTGGTGCGTCAGGCTTGTCGGGATGCATCAGAAAGACTGGATCAAAGGCCTGCGCGATGCACTGGTCAAGGTCGACGAGGCCCGGGGCAAGGGACCGCTGAACTAGAAACCGTGCCCGGCGCCTGGCGCCGGCGTCGGCAAAGCTGGCCAAGATCGCGAAGCCCGGCCCACCCGTTGATACGCTGTGGGCCCTGTGGCGACGGCAGAGCGGGATGAGGTCGTCGTTCTGGGCGCTGGGCCAGCGGGTCTGACCGCCGCCTACGAGCTGACCAAGCACGACGTCCCGGTCACGGTGATCGAGAAGGATCCAAGCTACGTGGGCGGCCTGGCGCGCACGGTCGAGCACAACGGCTACCGCTTCGACATCGGTGGTCACCGCTTCTTCTCCAAGAACCAGGAGATCGAGGACCTGTGGACCGAGGTGATGCAGGACGAGATGCTCACCCGGGGCCGGCTCTCGCGCATCTACTACCGCGGACGGTTCTACGCCTATCCGATCAAGGCCTTCAACGCCCTCTGGAACCTGGGCCCTGTCGAGGCGGTCCGCTGCCTGGTCAGCTACGCCTACGCCAAGGTCCGGCCGATCAAGAATCCGCGCAGCCTCGAGGACTGGGTCCGCAACCAGTTCGGTTGGCGGCTGTACAGCATCTTCTTCAAGACCTACACGGAAAAGGTGTGGGGCATCAGCACGAAAGAGCTGTCGGCCGACTGGGCGGCGCAACGGATCAAGAGCCTCGACCTCTGGGTCGTCATTCGCAGCGCGCTGCTGCCGAAGCGCAAGCCCCGCAAGCGGGGCGAGATCGTGACCACGCTGATTGACAAGTTCCGCTATCCGCGTCTCGGGCCTGGCCAGGTCTGGGAGCGCGTCGCAGAGATCAGCGCGTCGCACGGACACCCGGTCTTGCTCGGAGAATCGGTGGCGGCCATCCGGCACGAGGCCGGCGCGGTGACGGCGGTCGTCACGACTGATGACGGTGGCGCCAACCACCCTCACATCGGCACCGATTTCATCTCGAGCATTCCCGTCCGCGAACTGGTCGCGAAGCTCAATCCTCCGGCGCCCGAAAAGGTGCGCAATGCCGCGAACAGGCTGGGCTACAGGGACTTCAT
>VBFW01000218.1 GCA_005880525.1 Chloroflexota bacterium
TTGCCGTCTCGACGCGGCCGCGCGGATTGCTCGCCGTGGCCGGCTGTGCGTTGGTGGTGGTTGCTTCGGTTCACCTTGATCCGACGTCAACAGCTACGACCGCGTTGCACCGGCTTGCCTCGGGCGTGGCGATGCTTGCTCTGGCCACGGCTCCGTTTCGCTTCGCGGCCGCGCGAGCGCGCTACTCGCGGGCCCTCGGCGTGGCCATGATCGGACTGCTCGTAATCGCGGTGGTGCTGGTGCCCACAGGCTTTTCCGCGTGGGGTCTGTGGGAGCGAGCCTTCCTCTTGGTCGCGATGGCCTCGGTCATCGTGATGAGCAGGTTCTCGGCAGACGAAGCGATGAGAGCCCCGGCGGCAATCGTGAGCAGGAGCGTTTCGTAGACGCCGCTGAGCAGCGTGACCAGAGCAAACGCGTAGAGGCAGCCGCCGGCCACCTTCGACCCCAGGCGGCGCCGGGGAACGCCAGTTCCTAGTGAAGCGACGTGGACTGCGCACGCGGTCGCGATCAGCGCCCAGCTGGTCGTGAGGATCTCGGGGTGCAGCCAGAGCAGCCAGGCCAGGGCGGATACGAGAAGGAGGTTGTCCGCCAGCGCGTCGAGCCGAGCGCCCCGCGGGGTTGCGCCGCCGAATTGGCGCGCGATGTAGCCGTCGAGGAAGTCGGTGGCGCCCGCGAGCAGCAGACCGAAGCCGACCAGGCGGCCGTTTCCGGCCAGCGCTGCGATCGTGAGCACGGGGATCAGGAGGATCCGGGCGCCCGACAGAAGGTCGGGCAGCCGCCGTGAGTATGTGGCTGCAGAGAGGTCCATCTGGCTTATGGTCCCAGCATGGTCAAGGTGTATCCGGACCGGGCCTGGCCCGCGTTCCTGCGCGTGGTCGGAGACCTGTCAGCCGTGATCTGGTCGGCGGGGTGGGCGGTGCTCGGATGGCTGATCTACAAGACCGTGATGGGCCTCGAGGTGATCGCCGACGGCATCGCGAACACGGGCAAGACGTTCAACGACTGGATTGACGCCTTCCGCCATGCGATCCCGGGTGGGATCCCGTACCTCACCCAGTTCCTGCTCGACACGGCCAACGCGCTGCAGAAGTATTCGGGGGACCCGCTGGTGCAAGCAGGACACAACATCCACGACGCGATCTTCAAGCTCGCGATCGTGCTCGCGCTGCTGGTGGTTGTTCCGCCGATCCTGCTCGTGCTGCTGCCGTACGGGACGTGGCGATGGCGGGACATGCGCGAGATCGGGGCCGCGCTAGCGTTCGTGCGCATCGCGTCCGTGACCGGGCGCGCCGACCAGGCGCGGGCCGTGCTTGCGTTTCGCGCCGTGACCACGCTGAGCTTCCGGCAGCTGATGTCCGCCAGCCCTGACCCGGTGGGAGATCTCACCGAGCGGCGCTATGAACGCCTTGCGTCCGCGATGCTCAAGCGGGCCGGGCTGGATCCGGGCCGGCTGGCGCCGTCCGACCTGCCCGAGCTGCCGCCTCACCGCCGCCGCTGACCCGTCGCCGTCTATCGTTTCTGGCGTGTGTCGAAGCATCAAGACTCTGCGCCATGCCGACGACGTCGCTACCGACGAGGAGATCCGCGCCGCCGCGCGCCAGTTCGTGCGCAAGGTGAGCGGTTTCAGCAAGCCCACTTCCAAGCACGAGGCCGCGTTCGAGGGGGCAGTCGACGAGATCACCGTCGCGTCCCAGCGCCTGCTCGTCGCCATCGCCGCCAACCTGCCGCACCACTCTTAACAGGCTGGGTTGTGGCTCCGGCCACGCCCGTCTAATTTTTCGAGCGGTACGGTGAGCCAGGCGGGGGAGGGGCCTCGGCCACCACGGGAGGAGGGAGGGCCCGCGAGAGCTATGTCTGCCTAAAGTTGGCAGCCCCGGCAGAAGTTCAGGGGCTCGCGGTTGGAGCCGAGCTGGCTGATCCGGTGGCCGCACCGCGGGCAGGTCTTCCCACCTTTCATATGCACCGCCATGAACGACCGGTCTTGCTTTGACTCCTCGTAGTTCGGATTCGCGAGGATGGCCTGGACAGCCCGCTGCAAGACCGTCGGAATCGCTGCAAACAGCGCCTCTTCCTCGGCTGGCTTGAGCGACGCGCGCCTGCGCAGCGGCAGCAACCGCGCCTCGAACAGGATCTCGTCCGAGTAAGCGTTCCCTATCCCCGCCAGGAACTCCTGGTTGCGCAAGAGGTCCTTGAGCTCATCGCGAAAGCGCCGGAGCCGCTTGCGGAAGGCCTCGATCCCCATCTCGGTCACCGTGTCTGCCTCCGGTCCGAGCTCGGCCAGGCCGGGCACATCCTTCGCCGGATCTTCAACCCAGTAAATCCGTCCCATGTCCCGGAAGTCGAGGTACCGCATCTCCAGCTTGCCCTCGACCCGGATCGTGAACACATGAGTCGATGGCACCGGCTCGCCGTCGCCGGCGAGCTGGAACCGCCCCCCAAGCATCGGGTTGATGACGAGCCAGCGCGGGGCGCCACCACCGCCGTGCTCGGTGGCGAAGACCAGGTGCTTGCCACGTCGCGTGAGTGAGGTGATGCGTCGCGCCGGCAGCTCGCGAGCGAACTCCTCGACCGGGTACCGGAGCAGATGCGCCTTCTTCGGGGTGACCGAAGCGGCGGTGATCAGCTTTCCCTCGAGCCTGGGGGCCATGCGGATACGCAGCGCCTCGAGCTCGTGTAATTCGGGCACTGCGCCAAGATACTGGGCGCGGTTTGCACCGCGAAGCCGCAGCGTCGCCGGGGCTAGGTCGGGTCTAGCTGTTGCAGACCGTCCCGTTGGCGGGGACTGTGAGCTCGAGGAAGTAAGCCTCGATGGCCGCGCCGGCGCATGCGCTGGTCCCGTACGAGGTGTGGCCGTAGCCGCGGCGGGTCAGAAGCACTGAGCCCGAGATCTCCTGCGCGGCGTTCTGCGCCAGCGAGTACGGAGTGATCGGGTCGTCGAGGCCGGCCACCAGGAGAATCGGCGGCGCGCCGTCGACGGTCAACGGCCCGGGCGGCATCTTCGCAGGCACCGGCCAGTAAGCACAGATCAGGTTTCCGTACTGAAACGCGGCGCCGAACACCGGCGATGCCTTGGCGAAGGCCGAACTGAGCGCGTCGTATGACGCGATGTCGCTCGGCACCTGGTGATCGAGGCAGTTGATCGCGATGTTGGAGTCCGTCTCGGTGTCGTACGACCCGTTGGATTGGCGGCCGAGGTAAAGGTCAGCGAAGGTCAGCAGGAGCCGGCCGTTCCCCTGCAGCGCGGCCGTGAGCGCCTGATCCAGGTACGACCACGCATCGGTGCTGTACAGGGTCACGCCGATGCCATAGAGCGCAAGTGATCTCGTGAGCTGGCGGTCACCGACCTGCATCGGGTGGTTGTCCAGAGTGTTGAGCAGATTCACCATCTTCGCGACCGGATCCCCGCTGCGCCCGACCTGGCAGGTGGTTTTTGCCTTGCAGTCCGCGGCGAACGCATCGAGGTTTGTCTGCAGTCCCTTGATCTGCTCCAGCAGGAAGTCATTTGCGGGCATCGCAGGGTCGAGCACTCCGTCGAGCACCAGCGCGCGCACGCGATTGGGAAATAGATGCGCGTACCACTCGCCGATGTACGTCCCGTACGAAAAGCCGAGATAGGTGAGCTTGGAGTCGCCGAGCGCAGCTCGGATGCGGTCCATGTCGCGCGCGACGCTCGATGTGTCGACGTACGGCAGAATCTTGCCGCTCATCTCCTGGCATCCGGCCACGAAGTCCTTGTCCGCCTGGATGGCGGCGGCCTTCTCGATCGGGTCGTCGAGCACTGAGTCCAGCGCGTTGAAAGCATCCTCTTGCGGTCCGGTCAAGCATCGAATGGGTGAGCTCTGGCCGGTGCCGCGCGGATCAAACCCAATCAAGTCAAAGCGCGCGTTGAGCTTGGCCAAAGAAGACACCTGAGACTTCAGATAGTCGATCCCCGAGGCGCCCGGTCCACCTGGGTTCGTGAGCAGCGAGCCGATCCTGTTGGCGGTGTCAGTCGCGGGCTTGCGGATCAGCGCGAGCTTGATCGTGTCGCCGCTTGGCTTCGAGTAGTCGAGCGGCACGGTCAGCGTCCCGCACTGAAATCCGCTGCCACACCCCTTCCAGCTCACTGTCGTGGATGCCGGCGAGGGCGATGGAGAGTGCTTGGCGACGCTGGTCGAGCCCCGCGTGCACGCGGTGGCGACGACGACCAGGACCGCCATCATGGCCGTAAGTCGCTTCAACGGGCCCGAGTCTAATTCAGCCGTCTTCCGATCCACCCCTGTTACCCAAACTCTCAGCTTTCCGAATTCGACCGTTCGCCCTTGGGTCTAGGATGCTGCCGTGACGCCACAGATCGAATACCGCCACACCGCCTATCCGAGCGCCTGGCTTGCAGGCGCGAGCGGCCTTCTGTATTCGGTTTCGTTCGTGATCATCGCGCGGAACAACCCGTCCCTCGGCACGGGCCTGAGCGGCTTGTTCCTGCTGATTGGTGGTCTGCTCGGCGCGAGCGCGCTGCTGGGGCTCTATGAGCGACTCAAGCCCTCGAATGGGACATATGCCCTTTGGGCGCTGGTCTTCGGTCTGGCCGGCGCGTTGGCCGCGACGCTTCATGGTGGTTACGACCTCGCCGTCGGCATTCACCCGCCCAACCAGGTGATCAACTTTCCGAGCCCTGTCGATCCGCGCGGCCTCGGCACCTTCGGGCTCACCGGCATCTCGCTGCTCGCGTTCTCATTCCTGATGCGGCGGGACCGCAATTTTTCGCGGGGACTGGTCGGGCTCGGCTATGCGTCGGGTGTGGTGCTCGTGCTGATCTACGTCAGCCGCCTCACCATCCTCGACGCGTCCAACCTGCTCGTGCTGGCGCCGGCCGGGATCGAGGGGTTCGTCCTGAACCCGGCCTGGTACATCTGGCTCGGGTTCGCTCTGAGAAGGAAGGCCTAGTTGAACTTCACCTAGTCCGACTATCCTCGGTGTCATGACCGCCGATCGCCTCGAGCGCTACGCCGACCTGGCGCTGAAAGTCGGCGTGAACCTCCAGCCAGGACAGCCGTTGCTGATCAACGCCGACGTGGCGCATGCCCCGCTGGTCCGGGTGATCGCTGATCGCGCGTGGCGGGCAGGCGCCTCGACGGTCTTCGCTTACTACAACGACCTGCAGCTTCGGAAGCCGCTGGTCGACCTCGCGCCTGACGCTGCCCTGACGGTCAGCGCACCCGGCGCCGTGCACATGCTCGAAGAGCTCGTCGAGCAGCACGCCGCTTTCATCAAGGTGGTCGGCGACCCGGCGCCCGATCTGCTGGCTCATTCAGATGCCGCGCGTAGCGGGCGCGCCTTCCAGGTCGACTTCACGCGGCGCTGGGGCAGGGCCATCGCGCACCGCGAGCTTGCATGGACGTTGGTGGGCTGTCCGGTCGAAGGGTGGGCTCGCCAGGTGTTCGGCGAGCCCGACGTGGAAAGGCTGTGGCAGGCGGTCGAGCAGACCGTTCGCCTCGATCTTCCTGATCCTGCGGCGGCGTGGGGCGAGCGGCTGGCGAAGCTCGACGACGTCGCCGGCGCGCTCAACGAGCGCCGGTTCGACGCCATCCGCTATCGCGGACCCGGAACTGACCTCACGGTGGGTCTCCTGCCGAGCGCGCGCTGGATGTCAGCAGGCGCGTTCACCACCGCGTGGGGCCAGCCGCACGTGGCCAACCTCCCGACGGAAGAGGTGTTCACTTCGCCGGACTGCCGGCGCACCGAGGGCACGATTCGCTCGACACGACCCCTGGCCGTGGCCGGCCGCGTCATCAAAGGACTCGAGCTCACCTTCAAAGACGGCCGCATCACCGACGTGCGCGCTGACGGCGGCGCCGACGCGTTGATCCGAACCCAGATCGCGACAGATCCTGGCGCAGCCTACCTCGGCGAGATCGCTCTCGTCGACAAAGAGTCACGCGTGGGCAAGGCGGGGATCATCTTCTGGAACACGCTTTACGACGAGAACGCCACGTGCCACATGGCCTTTGGACACGGCTTCGATTTCACGGTGCCCGACCAGAAGGACCGCGAGGCGGGCCTCAACCAGTCGGCAGTCCACACCGACTTCATGGTCGGGGGACCCGAGGTCGAGATCGACGGCGTCGAGAGGAGCGGCACCGCCGTGCCGATCCTTCGCGACGATCAGTTCCAGAGCTTCTGACCCGCTAGCTGGTACAGGTCGTTCCCTGGGGCGGAAGCACCAGGTTCGTCAGGTACGCGTCCTCGGCGGCGCTGATGCAGTCGCTGAACCCGTATGACGTGTGGCCGTTGCCGACGCGGCTCAGCAGCACCGACCTGGGAATCTGCTCGCTGACGCTCTTTGCCCACGCGTATGGCGTCGCGGGGTCGTTGCTCGCGCCGACCAGGAGGATTGGTGGCGCGCCCCGGACTGTCAGTGGCGGGAACGTCCGCGGCAGCTCTGGCCAGAAAGCACAGTAGACCCCGTGCCATTCCTCCCACGGACCAAAGAAGGGAGACGCCTTGAGGATTGAGGCACCCACAGGGTCTGGCGACAGAATCTCAGTTGGCGCGGGCGGGTTCTCGAGGCACGCCGTCGCGGCAAATGCGCCGTTGACCAGGTTTCCGTAAGTGCCGTCGGGGCTGCGCTCGTTAAAGGCGTCCGCGATGGCGAGCATCTTTGTGCCATCGCCGCCGACCAGCGTGGTCAGGGCGTCGTCCAGGCCCTTCCAGCGCAGCTGGTTGTACATCGTCGCCAGCACGGCCATCATGGCGAGACTTCGCGTCAGCTGACGATTGCCTACAGGCAACGGTGCCTTGTCGAGGCTGTCCATCATGGCGACGAGCTTTTCT
>VBFW01000378.1 GCA_005880525.1 Chloroflexota bacterium
AAGGGGCTCGTGATCGTCGTCAACAAGATCGACCTCGTCGAGCCCGCGATGCGCAAGGCCGTTTACTGGCAGAAGGCGCTCGCGCCGTCGTTCAAGTTCGCGACCTACGCGCCGGTGGTGGCGGTGTCCGCGAAGACGAAGGAAGGCATCGGCGGGATCGTGCCGGTGGCGCTGGAGGTCGTCGGGCAGCGGCGCATCAAGATGCCCACCAACGAGCTGAACAAGGTCCTCCGGCAGGCCTTCGTCGAGCACCCACCGCCGAGCTACAACGGGCGGCGGCTTCGTTTCGGCTACGCGACGCAGGCGAAGTCGGAGGCGCCGACGGTCGTTCTCTTCGTCAACGACACAGGGCTCCTGCACTTCTCCTACCGGCGGTACCTGGAGAAGAAGGTCCGCAACCGGTTTGGGTTGACAGGGAACCCGCTGAAGCTTGTACTCAGGGCGGATAAAGACAAGTCGACCCCCCCACCCGGCAGGGGCGCTTCGCGCCCGCGCCGACCTCCCCACAAGGTGGGGAGGTGAGGGCCCCCACCCGGCAGGGCGCTTCGCGCTCGAGCCGACCTCCCGACAAGGGTGGGGAGGTGAGGGTCCCCCGACCCGGCGGGGGCGCTTCGCGCCCGAGCCGACCTCCCCACTAGGTGGGGAGGTGAGGCCGCGGGGTGAATTTACATTTCGATCACGCAATCCCGACAGCGCGCTGACGGCGGGGTGATCTATTGATGGTATGGCCGTGACCTCGAAGATCCTCGTCGTCGACGACGAAGCGCACATCGTCGAGCTGGCCCGGATCTATCTCACGCGCGAGGGCTACGACGTCGAGGGAGTGGGGGACGGGGCGCAGGCGCTGATCCGTTTCGGCCAGATCAAGCCCGACCTTGTCGTGCTCGACATCATGTTGCCCGGCGCCGACGGCCTCACGATCTGCAAAGAGATCCGCAAGCAGAGCCAGGTGCCGATCATCATGCTGACGGCCAAGGACGAGGTCACCGACAAGGTGGTGGGCCTCGAGGTCGGCGCCGACGACTACCTGACCAAGCCGTTTCACCCGCAGGAGCTCGTCGCGCGGGCCAAAGCACTGCTGCGACGGGCGAAGATCGAGCCGGACCAGCCGAAGCTCATCCGCGCGGGCAAGCTCGAGGTCGACCTGGAGCGCCACGAGATCCGTCACGGCACGTCGAAGGTGCAGCTTCGCCCGAAAGAGTTCGACCTCCTCGCGTTGCTGGCAAGGCATCCGGGTCGCGTGTTCCAGCGGAGCGAGCTGCTCGACCTCGTGTGGGGCTACGACTTCCCCGGATACACGCGAACCGTCGACGTGCACGTGCAGCAAGTTCGCGAGAAGCTCGCCACGGCTGAAATCAAGGACCCGAGCATCCAGACCGTGTGGGGCGTCGGCTACCGGCTCGAGCTGGCGGGGAGCGGGAGCTGAGCCTTCGCTTCCGCCTGCTGGCGGCGGCGGCCGGCATCGTCGCGACCAGCCTTCTGCTGAGCGGCGCCCTGACCTGGTTCCTGGTCCGCAACGTCGAGCTGCAGGCCGCGCAGGATTCCGTCGACCGCAATGTGCAGGTGAGCGCGATGCTGGTTCGCCACCAGGAATGCCTGATGCGCACGGGCGTGGCCACGAACGCCGGGCCGGCCGCATGCAGACTCACCGACGGCAATGATTTCTCAGGGCGGCTCGATTCTTCGGTGGCGCCGGCGCTGGGCAGCTCCCGCCTCTTGCTGCTGGGCAGGCAGAGACAGGTCCTGTACGACAGCCAGGACCCGGCCAACGCCGAGATCATCGACATCACCGCCTCGAAACGCGTCGCGAACGTGCAGGAGGCGCAGCCCGTTTTCGGCGGCGAGCGCTACCTGGCGGCGGCGATGGCCATCGCTCCAGCGCGCGATCCACTCGGTGCGCTGATCCTCGTGCTGATCGTCAGCCGGTCAGTCACGAAGCCGCTGACGCAGCTGGCCGGCGCGGCTGAGGACATTGCCGGAGGCAACTACTCACGGCGTGTCGGGATTCGTGGGCCTGACGAGATAGGCCACCTCGGCGTCGCCTTCGATCGCATGGCGGAGGCAGTGGAGCGAGCGCGCAGCACGCAGAGGGAGTTCCTCGCCAACGTCTCGCACGAGCTGAAAACTCCGCTTACAAGCCTCATCGGCTTCAGCCAGGCGCTGACTGACGGCAGCCTCAAGACCGACGACGAGAAGACGCGGGCGGCCACCATCGTCCACGAGGAGTCGGAGCGCGTGCTGCGGATGTCGCAGGAGCTGCTGGACCTCGCACGCGTCGAGGCCGGAACCGTCTCGTTCCACACGACAGCGGTCGACCTGGCCGCGCAGCTGCGGCAGGAGCTCGACATCGTGCGGCCTCGTGCCGCGGCTGCGGGCCTGTCGCTCGAAGCCGACATCCCAGCGGGCCTGCCGCCCGTGGCCGCCGACCCGGAACGGCTTCATCAGGTCCTCGACAACCTGCTGGACAACGCGGTCAAGTACGCGCCGCGGGGTTCGAGCGTGCGCATCAGCGCGAGCTCGAACGGCGCCGCGGTCGACACGGTGGTCGCCAACGCCACCGGCGACCACCGGCCGGACCCGGAAAGGATCTTCGAGCGGTTCTACCGGGCGGACGCGTCGAGGTCGGCGGCCGCGGGCGGGGTCGGTCTGGGGCTCGCGATCTCGCGTGAGCTGGTGGCGGCGATGAAAGGCACGCTGCGTGCGGAGCTGGACGGCGGCAGCACGCTGCTCATGCGCCTGACGCTTCCGAAATCGGGCTAGCGCGGTCCGCGGACGATCGCCTCTCGCGAGCGGCGGTGGCGTTCCTCAGCCTCGGCCTGATCGCCGCGAAGCTCCGACACGCGCGCCAGCGCGCGCCAGGTCCACCCCGGCAGCTGCCTGTCGCCAAGCTCTTCCGCGATCCGGATCGCGAATCGCAGGTCCTCCTCGGCTTGGCGTCGGCGAGCTCCCATCGGGCGCCGAGCTCGGCGAAGATCGACACGGCCTGGTCGAACCAGGGGACGGCCTCCTCACGCCGGCCGAGGTCGTCGAACACCCGCGCCTTCTGCACGTAAGTGTTGGCGACGCTGAACTGGTCGCCGCACTCCTCGGCGAGCTTGCCCGCATCCTCGATGAGCTTCAGCGCCCCTTCCATGTCGTGCATCTCGGTGCGGTTGATCGACAGCGCGGTCAACGAGCGGACTCGCGCCCAGGCGTCGTCGGGATCGGAAAGCTCGAGCGAGCGGCGCCAGATCTTTTCGGCGTCGTCGAACTGGTATCGGGTCCACGGCACCCAGCCCTGAAACAGGAGGCTGCGCACGATCGCCCACGAGTCACCCAGCCGCTCTGCTGCCTCGAGGGATCGCTGCAGCAGCTTCTCCGCCTTGTCGACGTCGCCCTCGTAGTTGATCGCGATGTCGCCAAGGAACCGCAGCGCCATCGCCAGCGCGAATGGGTCGTCCTGGGCCTCGCCAAGCGCGACCGCCCGATTGAGCACCTCGAGGGCGGCCGGGTAGTCGCCCAGCCAGTAGCTGGACTCGCCGAGGCCGGCGAGGATGCGCGCCTCTCGAACGCCCCAGCCTTCCTCGGCGCCGCACATCGTCAGCGCCCGCCGGTAGCGATCCACGGCCGACTTGCTCTC
>VBFW01000219.1 GCA_005880525.1 Chloroflexota bacterium
GACATTTGATTTCGCAGCCAATTCCAGCCAGGAGATCGAGGACGCGGTCGCGCTTGCCGCGCGTGACGGAGCGTCGCTGTACGAGGTCGACACCGCGGTCATCCGCGAGCTGCGCCCCGACCTGGTGGTGGCGCAGGACGTCTGCCGCGTGTGCGCGGTGCCTGCGTCCCAGGTGATGGACGACCTGAGCCCGATTCCGGTCTTGCGCCAGCACCCGCACACGTTCGACGAAGTGCTGCGCGACATCGAAGGCCTCGCCTCGGCATGCCAGACCGACGCGAGCTCGTTGATGTCATCGCTGCGCGAGCGCGTGGCAGCGGCCGCGGAGAAAGCGCGCGCCAGCCGGCGAGTGCGCGGCGTCTTCCTCGAATGGCTCGACCCGCCGTATCCCGCCGGCCACTGGACGCCGGACATCCTCAGCCTGGCGGGCATCGACGACCCGCTGGCGCGGCCGGGCACGCCGTCATCGGCCGTCACGTGGTCAGACGTGGCTGCGGTGCGGCCGGAGGTGCTCGTGCTGGCGCCTTGTGGCTGGGGCCTCGAGCGGGCGCGCCAGGAGGCGGCGGCGGTTGCCGATCGCGTAGATGCTGTTGGCGCCACGCGGGTGCTGGTGCTCGACGGGTCCGCCTACTTCAACCGCCCTGGGCCGCGCCTCGTCGACTCGCTGGAGGTGCTTGTGGATAGCCTGGTGAAGAATTGAGGATAAATCGGCAACCAAATTGTGCTGACTTTGGTGCTCACCCTCGCTCAAGATGACCGCCGGGGTGAGTTAGCTCAGGGAGGGCCGTGGCATTGGTGGCGGCATCTCGGCTGCGGGCCGCCACCGTGCCCTTCGCTTGATGCTCTTGCTCCTGGCGCCGAGCGCTTGATCACCCGCCGAAGGTAGAGGCGCCGCCTCTATACCGGTAGCCTGTCCTCCAGATAGCGGTCGCGTGCCCCCTGGTCGCCGATCGCGCAGCGCGGGTACAGCCGCCACGTGTCCGACGTCCCGATCCGCAGGTGGCTGCAGGTCGTCGTCGGCTCAACCCCTTCCTCCCCGACGCTGACTGTCAGCGGTACGAAGACCGAGCAGTGCCCGAACTCATGCCTGGAGGAAAACGGGCACACGTCACGGCGGCCTGCCGGGCCCGTGAGCACCGACCCATCGCCATTGACGGGCGACACCGCCTTCATCAGCTGGTCGGCGATGCCGATCGAGGATGCAGGTGGCAGGCGGTGCTTGATCACGTAACCGGAGGCGCCAAAGTCAAAGCCCCGCTGGACCAGGTGTGTGGGCTCCCCTTCGCTTTTGAGGAGAAAGACCGGCGTCCAGTTGCCGTTGGCCAGGGCGCGTAGCTCCTTCAGCACCGCCAGACCGTCCAGATCCGGCAGCTCCAGGTCGAGGAAGATCAGGTCGAAGTGTTCGCGGCCCTCGCTCAGTGCTTCCGCGCCGGTGGAAGCTGTGGTGACGCGACAGCCCTCCTGCTCGAGCTTGGCCCGGAACGACCGGCCAAAGTCATCGGCGCCATTGACTACGAGCAGGATCTTCGGATTTGTTCGCGCCAAGGCGCCGGCTACCCTCCGCCCAGTTCCACCAGTCGCTTGCGCCAATGGGCCAGCCGGTAGCGAAACGTCTGAAGGTGCTGAACGATCATCGGCAGGTTCGTTAGCTCAGCTTCGTGACGGGCGTCTTCCGAAAGAGTGGTCAGCCGCCTGTTGAGGCCGGCCAGGATGGCTTCTTCGAACTCGACCAGCTCTGTGTACGCCTCGGTCCAGATCCTTGCCACGCGGATCGAGGTCGTGTAGGGGTCTTCCCGTTCCAGGTGGCGCTTGACGTCGAGAGGCCTGGGGCTGCGCCGGCCGCCTGCGCCAGGCGAGGCCCCGCGGGTTCTGGATTGCGGGCTCAACCAACTATGTTAGGCGCGCGGTGAGCACCAAAAGCAGCACTAGGTTGCCCGTGGATGGTGTTAGGGTCACCCCCACAAGGGCACGATTGCACCCCAAATTCCCGCGTCCCGACCGGCTGCTCGAAGGTGAGCGCCCGAGGACGGTGTTTCCTCAGGACGCGCGTCACTGGATCGCCGTCTACCGCGAGATGATCGGATTCAAGGACGAGCTGCTGACCCGCATGCGCACTCAGCTCAAGGACCTTCCAGCGGCTGCCCGCCAGGACGTGATGGACAACGACATCGCCATGCTGGAGGACCAGCTGCGCCGGTACCACCGCAGGCTCGAGTTCTGGTACGCGCGACAGTGGCACCTCGAGGGCCTCCACATCGACGACGAAGCCAGGACGATCACCTATCGCGAAAAGACAGTGGTCCTGAGCCGGCGTGAGCTTCAGCTTCTGATCCTGCTCGTCACCCGGTCACCAGGCTTCATCACGCCGACCCAGCTCCTCGTCCAGGCATGGCACGATGCGCGACTGCCCGAGGAGACGCTTCGGACCTACATCGGCAAGGTTCGCACCAAGCTGCACAGCCTGGGCGTCGACGCCGAGATCATCAACCGTCCGCGCCGCGGCTACGCGCTGGTGTTCAAGCACCGGCCCGAGGACGAGCCGCCGGACTGAGCCTGCGGCGCGCCCCAAACACGTTTGGTGCGGTTATTGGTGCGGCGAGAGGGCCAGAATGCCCCGCGGTGACAGCCCCCACCCTGAGACCCGATCGGCTCCTCGAAGGCGAGGACTCCAGGACACTTTTCGCCAGGGACGCGCGGCACTGGATCGGCGTCTATCAGCAGATGATCGGCTTCAAAGAGGATCTCTTGGGCCGGATCCGAACGCAGCTGGCGCACCTGCCCGCCGTGGCCCGCGCCGACGTGGTCGAAAACGACATCAACGCGCTCGAAGACCAGCTCCTCCGATATCGAAGGCGCCTGGAGTTCTGCTACTCGCGCCAGTGGCAGCTGGAGGGGTTGCAGATCGACCACGACGGGCGCACCCTGACGTACCGCGAACGCGTGATCTCGCTCACCAAGCGCGAATTCCAGCTGCTCGTCTTCCTTGTGGGCCGGTCGCCGAACTTCGTCAGCCCAACCAGGCTCCTGGTAGAAGCGTGGCATGACGGAAACCTGCCCGAGGAGACCCTGAGGACGTACATCGCGAGGCTGCGCACCAAGATCGTGTCGCTGGGCGTTAGGGCTGCGATCAAGAACAAGCCGCGCGCGGGCTACGCGATCGTCTTCGTCGAGCAGGCACCGATTTCGGTGGATGGCCTGGGTCCGATTTCCCTGGATGGCGCGGGACTGATGTCCCTGGATGGCGCCGACGGAGCGGACGGACACGGAATGGAGGGTTAGGGCTCTTCGGTTCTGGGTTGGGGAGTCCGGGGGGAGGTTGCCCATGAAACTCGAAGGCATTCATCACGTCACGTCGATCACCGCCGACGCGCAGGCCAACGTGGATTTCTACGCGGGCCGGCTAGGCCTGCGCCTGGTCAAGAAAACCGTCAACCAGGACGATCCGACGGTCTACCACCTGTTCTTCGGTGACGACAAGGGCAGCCCTGGGCTGGACCTGACATTCTTCGAATATCCGGGCGCGCGCCCGGGTCGCGCCGGCCAGGGCATGATCCACCGCCTCGTGATGCGGGTTGGGTCCTCTGCCGCGCTCGATTTCTGGCACGGACGTGTCGGTGGCGAGCGCCGGGAAGCCGGTCTGCTGTTCTCAGATCCCGAAGGCCTTGGCCTGGAGCTGCGGAAGGTGGAAACGTCAGACGAACCGCTGACCGCGACGCATCCCGACATCCCCGCCGAGCACGCGATCCAGGGCTTCGAAGAGGTGCGAGCGTTCACCTCCGACCCGGAGCGCAGCCGCGCGCTGTTCGAGGACGCGATGAAGTTCGAGAAGGACGGCGGCATGTCATGGGTGGCCCGCGGCTCGCGCCGCGAAGGGCGTTACATTTTCGATCCGGCGCCGGCGGAGCGCGGCGTACCCGGCGCGGGCACGGTCCATCACGTCGCCTGGGCTTCGCTCGACAATGAGCAGCTTGACTGGCGCGATCGCGTGATCGAGGCCGGCGCAAACCCGACGCCGGTGATTGACCGCTACTGGTTCAAGTCGGTCTACTTCCGCGAGCCGAGCGGCGTGCTGTTCGAGATCGCGACGATGGGTCCGGGATTCGCGGTCGACGAGGATCCAAAGCATCTCGGCGAAAGGCTCATCCTGCCCCCGCGCTTCGAGCATTTGCGCGACCAGCTCGAGGTCACGCTGACCCCGATCCACGCGCCCGCGGCCGCTAGGTCTTAGCTGAGCTAGCGTCCCCACCTGGCCTCCCCGCGTGGCGGGGAGGAACCTTGCCCTAGGCGGCCGGAGTCGGGGGCGCCATCGGTGCGGCCGGCGCCGACTGCTGGCGCTCGAACCAGGCGGCCACTGCGGCCTGAATCGATATCGAGTAGACGATCGTGAAGAAGACACCGATGCAGCAGGCGATGAGCCCCAGCGCACCGATGAGGCCACCCACGAAGATGATCAGGCCCGCGATGACACTGTTGGTCACGTTGGCGGTGGCGTACTTCCAGATGTTGGCGAGGTCGAAGCCTCCGCGGAAGCCATGGTGGTAGACCATGACGATCAGAGTGGGGGCGAGAAAGTCGATGACGAGCTGTACCAGCAGGTTCCACAGCGAACCGAGGGGAGAGCCGGTGGTGTAGCTGAAGCCCGACGAGGTCGACACCGTGTGCGAGCCGATGCCGTTCAGGATGAAGCCGGGGATGCTGAGCACGATCCCGTAGATGAGATAGACGCCGAAGATCCCGATCCCTCTGCCGAGGTGGAACCCGGCGGGGGGCAGCTCGTTGCGGCCCGACCGTGCGTTCTCGAAGGCCAGCATCAACCAACCGGTGGTCGCTATCCAGCCGACGATCGGGATGATCAGGATCAGGCCCTGAACGGCGATCTTGCCCAGCCAGGCAGGGTCTTTGAAAGCCCACCCGAAGGCATCGCCGACGCTGTTCACGAGCGGATTTTAACCGGAGATCGGCAAGTTGGCCAGATGGCACTGACCGCCGCTGATTGCGGACTACCCTTATAGGTCTCCCATGAAGGCGTACATGTTCATCAACTCGATGCGCGGCCAGTCGCTGGCGCTGACCAAGGCGATCCGCGGCGTCGGCGGGGTGCTGTCCGCAGACGCGATCACCGGTGACTACGACATCATCGCCTCGGTCGAGGTCCGCGACCTGACCGACCTGCGTACCGCAATGGCCGGCGTCCAGGCCCTGGACGGGGTGCTCAAGACCACCACCTGCATGGTCCTGTCGGACTAACATATGCGGACTTTGAAGTTCGTATCCGGCCTGCTCCTTATCTAGGCGGGCGGCTTTGGCCGCTCGCAAAGACCTCCTGCGTCCGGCGACCCAGGAGGTCTTTCATTTTCCGCGCCAGGCGCGGGCAGGAATGGACTTACTGATTGCAAGCAAGGGAGGCGCGATGAAGCCAGGAGGTAAATACCGGCCCTACCCACCGGTCGGCCTGGCCGGCCGCAAGTGGCCGGACCGCGCAATCACGACCGCGCCCGTGTGGTGCAGCGTCGACCTGCGCGACGGCAACCAGGCCTTGATCGACCCGATGGACGTCACCCGCAAGCGCCGCCTGTTCGAGGTGCTGGTTCGGATGGGCTTCAAGGAGATCGAGGTCGGCTTCCCTTCGGCTTCGCAGCCTGACTTCGACTTCGTGCGCCTGTTGATCGAGGAGAACCTGGTCCCCGACGACGTGACCATCCAGGTACTGACCCAGGCTCGCGAGGAGCTCATTGCGCGCACGTTCGAAGCCGTGCGCGGAGCCAGGCACGTGATCATGCACCTCTACAACTCGACCTCGACGCTGCAGAGGAAGGTCGTTTTCGGACTGGAACGCCACGGCATCGTCGAGATCGCGGTGCGCGGGGCGGAGAAGATCAAGCAGCTCGCCTCAGCCGAGCCCGAAACCGACTTCACCTTCGAGTACTCGCCCGAGAGCTTCACCGGCACGGAGCTCGACTTCGCCCAGGAGATCTGCGAGGCGGTGCTGGAGGTCTGGTCGCCGACGCCCGAGCACAAAGCGATCCTCAACCTGCCCGCGACCGTCGAGATGAGCACGCCCAACATCTACGCGGACCAGATCGAGTGGTGCGACCGCAATTTCCGGATGCGTGACAGCTTCATCCTGAGCATCCACCCACACAACGATCGCGGCAGCGCGGTGGCCGCGACCGAGCTGGCCATGATGGCCGGCGCCGAGCGCGTGGAGGGCACGCTGTTCGGAAACGGCGAGCGCACAGGCAACGTCGACCTGGTCACCCTGGCCATGAACCTGTTCAGCCAGGGCGTGGACCCGCGGCTCGACGTCTCCAACATCGACGACATCAGGCGGGTCGTGGAGGCGAGCAACCAGCTGCCGGTCCACCCCCGCCATCCGTATGCGGGCGAGCTGGTCTACACCGCGTTCTCTGGCTCGCACCAGGACGCGATCAAGAAGGGCATGGAGGCTCACGCGAAATCGGGCGACGAGCTGTGGGAGGTGCCATACCTTCCGATCGACCCGCACGACGTCGGCCGCACTTACGAGGCGATCATCAGGGTCAACAGCCAGTCGGGGAAGGGCGGCGTCGCTTACATCCTCAAGAACGACTACCACCTCGACGTGCCGCGGCGGCTGCAGATCGAGTTCATGCGGGTGATCCAGGAGATCACCGACATCACGGGCAAGGAGATAACCCCGCCCGAGATCTGGAACGCGTTCGATTCGACCTACCTCAACCCCCAGGGCTGGTTGGAGCTGGTCGAGCACGAGACCAGCGACCACGCCGCGTCCAACGGCGCGGGCAGCACGCGGCTCGAGGCGGTGGTCCGGGTCGCCGGCGACCAGCGCACCGTGGTTGGGCGGGACGGCGGTGGCCTACGTGGAGGCGACTGGCGCGGGGCGGGGCGCCGTCTGGGGGGTGGGGATGAGCCCCAACATCCTCACGGCCTCGCTCCGGGCGGTGGTCAGCGCCGCCAACCGGCTGGGCGCGGTCGATTTGTCATCGAAACACAAGACGAAGCCGGCTTCCGGGTTGTAGGATTCGGCTTCCAATGCCCGCGCGCACCCTTTCCGTACTCGTACTCCTGGCCCTTATTGGGCTCTGCAAGGGGGCGCCCGCGGTTTAGCCGGATCCGATAAGCAACCGCCAAGCCCCCGCAGATCGCAGGGGCTTTTTCTTTTCAAGGAGAGAAACGTGAGCACCGCCGTCAAACCGATCGATACCAGAGCGCTGGACAGGTCCAGCGGCAACTTCGCGCTCATCGACACCCTGCGCAAGTGGGGCGTGACCTTCTTCTCGGGCGTCAACGGTGGCGGGCTCATCCACGTGACCAAGCACCTCGAGCCGTTCCTCGGCCTGAGGCACTCGGGCGACCGGGTCCCGCGCATGCAGACGATGGGCGAATACGTGGCGGGCTTCGTGCCGCTCGGCTACTACCTCGCTTCCGGCAGGATTGCCGGCTGTCTGACCACCACTGGCGCCGCCACCAAGCTCGGGTCGAGCGGCATCACCGACGCCAAGCTGCACAACATCCCGGCGGTCTACCTGATCGCGTTGAACTCCACGCTGTCGATCGGTCGATCGCCGCTGCAGGACGTGTCCGAGCACGGCATGAACATCGTTCCGCAGCTGCGGGCCGAGCTCGGCGACGCCTGCATCGTGCTGGACGACCTCGACAAGATGGGCGAGCAGCTCGAGCTCGCGCAGTCGATCCTCGCGGAGTCGAAGCCGGTGGCGATCGCCTTCCACCCCGACGTGCTTTCCAAGGACGTCGACCTCGAGGTGCCGAGCCGCGAGCGGCCGCGCATGCTCGACCAGGTCGACGCCGATCGCTTCGTCAACGAGTTTCCCGAAATCTCTCGCGGCCGGCGGGTGATCATCTACGCCGGAGCCGAGGCTTCGCGCTGCCCGGGCATCGTGCCTCTGACCACACAGCTCTCGGAGCTGCTGCAGGCGCCGACCGTTTGGTCGGTCAACGGCGCGAACGCCATCTCCCCGGACAACCCCTATGGCTACGGCTACATATCGTTCGGCGGCAACGACGAGGCGATGAAGCTGTGGCGATCGATGACGCCTGACGACATCGTCATCACGCTGGGCTTCGACTCGGGCGAGTACTCGCTGAACCTGAGCACCATCCCGGCGGGCCACGTGTGGCACTTCACTGCGTGGAATGAGCCGTATGGCCACAAGGACGGAGACTTCCGCCACCGCGTCGACGGCGACTACCGCGTCGTGCGGGGCGACATCGAGCAGACACTCGAATACATGCTGCCCCTGCTGAAGGGCAAGGTGAAGGACCGGCCTGCGGTGCGCATTCCCACCGACCTCAACACGCGCACGATCTCGCGCGATGTGCGCGCCGGCTGCGTCGACGCGTTCGACTTCTACGCGGAGCTGCACCGCTCGTGGCGGCCGCACTCCATCGGGTTTGACGACGTGTGCACCGCCTACAAGGACAGGCAGTACGTGGCGCAGCGACCGCATCCGTCGATTCCGTTCCACACAGTGCACGACGGCTCGGCCATGGGCGGCGCGTTCGGCCTCGGCGTTGGTGCGCGTGCAGCGGACTCGTCGCTTCACACGTTCGTGTTCTCTGGCGACGGGTGCTGGCGCCTCTACGGCGGCGCGCTGGCCGAGGCCTCGAATCTCGGCCTGAACCTTTTCATCATCAACAACGAGCGCTACGCGATCGTCGACAAGGGCCTCGAGGTCGTGATCCCCGACTGGGAGAAGGAGCGCTACCACGGCGTGCTCCAGAACATCGACTTCGTCGCCGCCGCGAAGGCGCACGGGTGGGACGGCTACCGCCTGCGAGCCGACCTTGGGAACCTTGATGACATCCTGAACGCGTGCTACGCGGCATCGGGCAAGGGTCGCTCGGTCCTGGTCGACGTCCCGATCGACGCGGACCAGGTGATCGGCCTGAACCCACGGCTGTACAACCTGACGACAGACACGTACCTGTAAACGGGCTCCAACCCGCTTTTGTGCACAAAAGCGGGTTTTGAGGTGCGCATAACCGGTTTTTGCGCACAAACGCGGGTTAACGCCCTCGGGTTCGCGGTGGTGATGGCTGGGGTCGGCGGCGTTTTGGGCGTGGCCCTTGCGAGGGGCTTGAGGTTCACTGACGTCGACGTCTATCACCGCGAGGCGCTCGCTTTCTGGACGGGCGGCCACCGCTTGCCGACCGAGTACCCGATCCTGGCGATGGTTCCGTTCAGCCTCACTCTGCCGCCGGCGGGCATCGACTACGCGTGGGTCTTCTCGTTCGGCATGGCGGCGCTGTTTCTCGTCGGGTGGATCGCCGTCGCGCGCATGGCGGGGAGGCGCGCCGGCATCGCGTACGTGGTCTACCTCCTCGTTGGGGGGTTCGGAGTGATCCTGTCGAGGTACGACCTGGTTCCGGCGCTGGTCACCGTCGCGGCGATCGCAGCCGCCGAGCGCAAGCGCTGGCCGATCGCCTACGTCTTGCTCGGGCTCGGCGTGTTCTTGAAGATCTATCCGGGCGTGCTTCTGCCGGTGTTTCTCATCCAGCAGATGCGATCGGGAACCCCGCCGCCGAGGGCGGCGATGTCCGCGATGTGGTTCGGGCTGACGGTTGCGGCAGGTGTCGCCGCGTCGATCGCGCTGGCCGGCCCGGGATGGCTCGGCCCCATCCGGTTCGCGATCGAGCGCCCCGTGCAGGTGGAATCCGTGCCCGCGACAGTGCTCTCGCTGGCTTCGCTGCTGGGCTGGCCGGCCACGTTCGACCACACCTTCAACTCGTTCAACATCACCGGCCCGGGGGACAGGGCCGTGAGCGCGCTCTTCTCAGCCCTGTTCGTGATCGGGAGCCTCTTCGTGCTCTACCGCCAGGCGACAGGCTGGCTGACGCTCCGCCAGGCTTGCCTCGCGTGCCTGTGCCTGCTGCTCGCGACCAGCAAGGTCCTCAGCACGCAGTACCTCATCTGGGTGCTGCCGCTGGTGGCCATGGAGCTCGAGCTGGATCCCGTGTGGATCCTGATCTGCCTCCTGACCACGCTGATCTTCCCTGGGCTCTACTTCCTCACTGCTCTCATCGACCAGGCTCCGGAGGCGACGGCCACTGCATACTCCTGGCCGCTGCTCATCGCCATCGGCACGCGCAACGCGCTGCTGGTGGCGGCGACGTTCCGAACGTTGAGCGGCTCAGCTGACCGAGATGTCGATCGCCGGGCGCATCTCACTCAGCTGGTGCAGCACCTCGTGCACAGGGTGCGTTAGGAACCCCTCGGGCGGCTCGTCAGGGGTTTCGTCCTGCGATGCGACGCCAGGGAACGCGATCTGCTCCAGCATCGCTTGAAAACGCGGTCCCCACTTGCGAGTGCCGAGCCGCGCCGTGGTCGAGCAGTTGTCGACCATGTAGGCGACGCCCCGCTCGTGCATGTAGGGGAGAAGCGAGTCGACCGCCTCGATGATCGACTCGTTGGCGATCTCCGAGTATGGATGCCCGTTCTCGATGAGCGTGTCGACCTGCGCCATCATCGCGCCGCAGTACGTGCCCGCCGTAAAACCGTCCAGGGGCGGTGGGCGATGACCGCGACCGCGGCGCACTGTCGAACCGGTCTGCCACATCGGTGAGCCTTCGACCTTCGTCATGGGGAAGCGGTCGAATCGCCCAGCCGCGGCCACGACGCTCCGGACCTCATTCCCGCTGACCACCTCGTCGTAGATCTCGGCCATCAGGCCCTTGAACGCGGCGTACGTGACGTCATACGCGCGCCGGAAGTCGCGCCGTCCGTCGGGCGTCAGCTGCTCATCGACAGCGATCAGCCCCTGCTTCGAGATGGTCTCGCGGATCGGCCCTGTCAGCGATTCGCACGCGCGGTCGAACGCGTCCTCGGGCGTGGCCCCGTCGTCGAGGTAGCGCCGGTACAGCGCCTCGACGATTCCGTGCACCGCCCCGAGCAGGATCGATCGCTCGCCGAACAGGTCCGAAACCACCTCCGACTTGAGCGTCGTCTTGAACGTGTATGGCGCGCCGAGCGCGACCGACCAGCCGAGCGCGATGTCGGTGGCGCGACCGTCGAGGTCCTGCTCCACCGCGAAGCTGGTGTTGATGCCCGCGCCGTTGATCTCGCGGCCCTGCTCGTACAGCCGGCGCACGGAAGGACCCATGCCCTTCGGGCAGACCGCGATCACGTTGACGTTCGCGGGGAACTTCTCGCCCGCGGTCTCGAGGTACCCGAGCAGGAATCCGTGCGACAGGCCGAGTGTCGAGCCCGGCTTCAGCGCGTCGAAGATCTGCCTGTGCAGCTGCGCCTGCGCCGCATCGGAGATGAGGAGGATGGTGAGGTCGTCGCCGCGAATTACATCGAACATGTCGCCCAGCGTGCCGTCCTTCTCTGTGAAGCCGGCCGCCCGAGCGTCAGCGATCGACTCCGAGCCCTCGCGCAACCCGACGACAACCTTGATGCCAGTGCCCTCGAGCGATTCGCGCAGGTTCTGCGCCTGCGCCGGGCCCTGCGAGCCCCAGCCGATGACGCCGATCTGCTTTCGGCCGCAGGATAGCTGCCGAACAGCTTGAACTCGGTCGCCTCCTCCTCGAGCGCCTTGAGCGCGTCCGACGCGGCCTGCGGATCCGAGATCTCGAAGTCGACGTAGAAGCGGTACTGCCACGGCTGGTTGGGCACTGGCCGCGAGTCGAGGCGTGTGAGGTTGATGCCGCGGTCGCTGAAGCACGTCAGTGCATGCACGAGGCTGCCCGGTCTGTGCGCGCCGATGAAGGCGAGCGACGCCTTGGTCAGCCCGGGCCCGGGCTTGGCGACTGTTCCGCGGTCGACGATCGCGAAACGAGTCTGGTTCGTGTCGTCGTCCTGGATGCCCTCAGCCAGGATCTTGAGCCCGTAGCGCTTGGCCGCCGCCGCGCTGGCGATTGCGCCGTTGCCCATGACCATCCCCTCCGCTACCGCGCGGGCGGCGCCGGCGGTGTCGTGAAAGGAGACAGGCTGGATGCCGCGGGCCTCGAGAAATTTTCGGCATTGGAGCAGAGCCTGCGGGTGGGAGAGAGCGCGCACCACCGGCTCGCCGCGGCCCAGCAGGCAGTGGCGGACCGGGTGGATGACCTCGCCGCTGACCCGCACGCCGCTGCGCTCCCACAGGAGGTCGTTGACCTCCTGCACGATGCCGCCAAGCGAGTTCTCGACAGGGAGGACCGCCGCGTCGACCTCGCGCGAGGCGAGCGCGTCGAAAGCGCGCGTGAAGGTTGGAAAGCCGATCGTCGTGGCCTTCGGCAGCACTGCGATGGCCGCCTCTTCGGAGTAAGCGCCGGGCTCGCCCTGGTAGCCGACGCGTGCCCAGCTCGGATGAGGATCCATGGGAGGGAAATCCTATCCCTCCCCACGCCGTGGGGAGGCCAGGGGACGTTGATTCAGCTAGCGCTCCGGGTGGGCGTGCAGCGCCGCGCGCAGGTCGTCCAGGTGGTGCTTCTGGTGCTCGAGCATCTCCGCCATCGCGTCGCGGACGGTGTAGCCGGGAAAGGCCCCGACTGTCACCGGCTTGTCCATGTCGAGGTCGGTGAGCGCGTCCACCAGCTGCGTCGTGCCCATGTCGAACTCGTTCAGAAGCTCCTGCGAATCCGTCTCCGCCCGTTTTCGTACCTGCGACGCATTCCAGCGGTTCGGGTCGAACGGCGCGGCGCCGTCCCTCGGCGGCTGCGACGTCGAACGCACCACGGCGGGGAGCGAAGCCTCGGTGCTCGAGAGGTGGGCCAGCAGGTCCTTGCAGCTCCAGCCCTCGTAGCCGGCCACCGGCGCCGACCAGTCGCCGTGCAGCGCGCGGACGATGCTGGCCAGCTCGACGAATCCCGCCTGCAGCGAGCTGGCAGAGACTCCCTCAGCCACGATTCGAGTTTAGCCGGTCATTACCCGACCGACCGGCGCACCGTTATCGCTGCCGATGAAGGCTGCCCTCGCCGCGATGCTTCTCCTTGCCGCCGCGTGCTCGCTGGGTGCGGCGCCACTCCCAACGGCGGCCGCCGACGTTGGCGGCTCTCATGTTTCCCTCGCCCGCGGAAGCTACTGCTGGTCCAGCGGCGGCCAGGCGACGTGCGCCGACAGCGCAGACCCCGAAGCGCTGCTTCGCACCGGGTACCTCAAGCCCGTCACCGCGCCCTCGGGTGCGCCGGTCAAGGTCATGTTCAATTCGGCGCCGTCCTCGGTCGAGAACAGACTGCTGTGGGCAGCGAGCGGCACCGTCACCGCGGCCGCGTCCCCAGGCGCTTCGTTCGTGCTCGCTGCGCAGCCGGGACGCTACGTTTACGCGATCACCGGAAAGTGGCAGGAGGGTGATGTGAGCTTCCTCCTGCCTGTCGATGTGACTAGCTAACCTAGATCGCGAGTGATGTTGAGGTCGATCGACCCCGCCACCGGTCAAGAGCTCGCGAAGTTTCCCGAAGCCGACGAGGCCGCCGTAGAAGCCGCGATCGCCAGGGCCTGGGACGTCCGCCACGGCTGGCGCGACGCGGGCATCGAGCACCGCTCACAGATGATCCGCGCGGTAGCCGGCGTGCTGCGCGCGGACAAGGCGCGTTACGCCTCGATCCTCACCGCCGAGATGGGCAAGCCGATCGTCGAGGCGGAGGGCGAGGTCGAGAAGTGCGCGTGGACCGCGGAGTGGATCGCCGACAACGCCGCGCGGCTGCTTGCGGACGAGCCCGTCGACAGCACAGGGTCGAAGAGCTACGTCCGCTTCCAGCCTCTGGGCGTCGTGCTTGCGGTCATGCCGTGGAACTTTCCGTTCTGGCAGGCGTTCCGCGCCGGGCTGCCCGCGCTGGCTGCCGGCAACGTGATGCTGCTGAAGCACGCGTCAAACGTGCCGCAGTCGGCGGTCGCGATCGAGGAGGTTTTCCGCGAGGCGGGCCTACCTGACGGCGTGTTCCAGACGTTGCTCATCGGCTCGGGCATGGTCGACCGCATCATCAGCGACCGCCGAGTGGCGGGCGTGACCCTCACAGGTTCCGAGGCCGCGGGCGCGAAGGTTGCCGAGACCGCGGGCAAGGTCTTGAAGAAGACGGTCCTCGAGCTCGGCGGCTCCGACCCGTTTGTCGTTCTGGAAGACGCTGACGTCACCCTCGCCGCCACCGCGGCGTGCCGGGCGCGCAACCAGAACAACGGGCAGAGCTGTATCGCTGCCAAGCGATTCATCGTCGTCGAGGACGTCGCCGACGAGTTCGAGAAGAAGTTCGTCAGCGCGGTCGGCGCTCTGAAGGTCGGCGATCCGACCGATCGCGGCAACCAGGTGGGCCCGCTCGCCCGTCCCGACCTCCTCGATGCGCTGGAGCGCCAGGTGCGCGAATCGGTCGGGATGGGCGCGCGGGTCCTGGTCGGGGGCAAGCGTGTCAACGGCAAGGGCAACTACTTCGAGCCGACGGTGATCGGAGGCGTCACGCGGGACATGCCCGTGTTCAAGGAGGAGACGTTCGGTCCGGTCGCCGCGCTGATCCGCGTCAAGAACGAGGAAGAGGCGCTCGCGGCGGCCAACGACTCCGACTTCGGCCTGGGATCTTGCGTGTGGACCGCCGACGTCGCCCGCGGCGAACGCTTCGCCGAGCGAGTCGAGGCCGGCCTCGTTTTCATCAACGGCATGGTCGCCTCGGACGCCCGGCTGCCGTTCGGCGGCGTGAAGCGATCGGGCCTGCGGCTTTGGCCGTGGCCTTCTTCTCCCTGGCGGCGTGCTTGCGCGCGAGCACCGAGTAGCTGTCCTTGAGCGCCTTCGCCGGGTCCAGCCCGAGGCTGCGCGCGATGTTGGGCACCTCCTCGAGCGGACCCTCGACCTCGGTGAAGTAGCCGAAGTCGAGCTTGTCGAGGGTCACCGCGGCCGGGCCCAGCTTCCAGACCGCGCGGTGCTTGCGGTAGACGATGAGCACGCGAAACCCGAGCTGCAGCAGAAGGTCGAGCGTGGCGTGGCCGTCCTCGACGACCACCTCGGTCTCCTCGCGAACCTTCACGCCCGCGAGAAACTGCGCCGGACCTTTGGCGGTGAGCACTCCGCGCGGCCCGCCGTCGAGCACTCGCAAACGCAGCGTGTTGCGGCGCGTGATCTTGCCGCGGCCTTCGAAGCGAAAGTTCTCCTCGTCATACCTGCCTTCCAGAGTTCCGCCCAGCTGGCGCAGCGCTGCGCGAAGCCGCGCGTGGTCGCCTGGTCCGGCGAGCTGAAACTTGAGCTCGGCCTCGATGCTGCGGTCCCGCTGGGGGCGGTGATGGCGTCGACGCGCCACCGCTAGGTCTCGATTTTGATGCCGCTCGGGACGCGGCCTTTCTTGACGCGATCGCCTTCTACAGTGAAATCGATCCGCTCGCCCTTGAAATGCAGGCCGGTGACCTGCACACGCTTGAACAGCTGCGTCCTGAGCGGCGCGATGCGCAACCGGCCGTTCGGCGCATCAGCCTCGAGCCCGAGCAAAGTCGACAGCAGCGAGAACGTCGACGCCGCCGCCCAGTTCTGCGGGCTGCAGCTGTTGCGATAGTCGTTGGGGAGCTCGCCCGGCTGGCGCGGGTTGCCGCACCACAGCTCGGGCGGGCGCCGGTCGGGGAAAGCCATCCCCGCTTCCAGGATGCTGCGCGCCAGCAGCTCCGCTTCGCGATCGCACCCTGCGCGGCGCAT
>VBFW01000115.1 GCA_005880525.1 Chloroflexota bacterium
AGAAAACATGCTCTGAGGCGATCGCGCCCAGCACGGCGCGAAGGCGAGCCGCCAGCTGGGATCGGAACGTCAGCCACTCGTCCTCGGCGGGCAGCGACTTGTGATATCCGCCGATTTCTCCTCCCGCTTTCGGATCAGCCCGCCGGCGAATCGACAGGCGAACGTGCGACCGGTCCCTTTCAAAGAAATGAGACGCCACAGCGTGCCCAAGCTCATGACGCGCGACGGCAATCCGGTCGCGCTCTGTGTACTCGACTGGAATCAACAGGCCCGCCTCGACGTTGCCCATCGCTTCGCGGATGTCCTTCCAGACGAATGTCTCCCGGCCCTCCTCGAAGGCGTACAGCAAAGCAAGCGATAGCACCTGCTCGATGTCCGCCGGCGAGTAGCCCTCAGTGACGCGAGCGAACTCTTCACGGCGCTCGGGCGTGTCGAGTGATGGATCGTGCTGCTTCTTGTCGAAGTACAGAGCGGCGATGTCCTTGCGAGCCTCACGGTTCGGCGTCAGGAAGACGATCTGCCGCCCGAACCGCCCCGGTCGGATCACCGCCTCGTCGAGAACGCTGGGCCGGTTGGTGGCGCCGATGAACAGGATGTTGGAGCTGGGCGCCTTGAGCGGGGGTATGCGAAGACTCACAGTGGTGCCGTTGGCGCCGACCTTCCGCGGGAGGAAAAGGCCGTCAAGAGTGAGGTTCACGAGGCCGCGCAGCTGGCGCGCGAAGAACCCAGGATTGTCGATGCCGTCCATCAGGACGAGGAGCATGTTCAACCCCATCATTCCGCCGCCGCCCATCATTCCGCCCATCATGCCGCCCATCATTCCGCTGCCCATGCCGCCACGCCGCTGGGCGAGCGCGTCGATCTCGTCGATGAAGATGATGCAGCCGCCCCACACCTTTGCCTTGCGGCGCGCTGAGCGCACCATCAGGTACACGCTGATCGCGTCGATGCCCATGAACAACATGGCGAACGATCCGCCGTTGGCGACATAGATGGGCACATGCAGCGAAGAAGCGATTGCCTTCGCCAGCATCGTCTTGCCAGTGCCCGGAGGGCCGACCATCAGTACTCCACGCTCGCGCTTGCCACCAGCTTTGACATAGAGGCGGCCGTGCTCGATCAGGCTCAGGATCCGGCGCATCTCGGTCACTGCCGACTTCTGGCCACGCACGTCGTCCATGCTCACGCCGAACCGAGCGTCGTCGGGGTTCATCATCGTCTTGCCGATGCGCGAGAGCAAGTAGAACGGTCCGAGGAACAGGATGGAGTTCGCGATGAGCAGGAAGAACAGGTAGACCAGCTGCGTGAGAGCGGTCTGGAGAAACTGCGGTAGCGCTGCGATGGCGTCCTCCGGCGGCAGGCCGAAGAGCTCATAAGCAGCCAGGAAATAGAGGATCGGCACCAGCGCCAAGTACAGAGCCCGCTTCCAGAAGATTGCGCGGTTCGTCTCGACTGTCCGCTGCAGCACATCGGTCTCGGGCGTGATCCTCTCGCGGATGATGAGGGACCGCCGGACAATGCTGAGCATGCCCCTGGTGAGGAGCATCGCCAGCACGGCGTAGCCCAGTGACCAGCCGACGCCGACCTGCAGAAATATGTAGGCGAAAGCGAACGCAGAGCTGCCGACGAAGAGGGTGAAGATCCAGAAGATGATCACTGCGGGCTACTCCCTAATCACGGGTTTTGGTTGCGTCCAGCTTAGTAGCTGATGCTGGGGAATGCCTTGTAACGGCGAACGCGACGACGCCGAGACCGATTCCAATCACCGCGTCGCCCGGGCTGAACACTCCGCCCAGCCAGCCCGGAACCAGAACCCAGTCGGCGAGCCAGGGCAGCCTGGTGCTCGAGTCCATGACCGTGTACTGCCCGTGATGCCCAACCTCCACGAGTCGCCCGGCCGCTGACTGGACCACCGGCATCCGGAAGTCGTTCGCCGCGATCACGATCAGGTTGATCGTCGACCCGATGCTGACGAGCCAGATTCCAAAGAGCCGGTCGACGTTCCACAGAGTCCACGCGATCAGCGCCACGAGCGAGGCGACGTACACATAGCGAAGCCAGTCGACGTTTCCCAGCGGAGTTCCTGCCACGGCGATCCGGATCAGCATCGCCACGATCACCACCCATGGCCAGCGCAGGCTGATCGCCGACCAGTTGCTGAGCTTGCCGCCAAGCGCCACGCCCGCCAGGCAACCAAGGATCAGGGGGCCGAGGATGACCAACGGGTTACCGGCTCAGCCGCCGGCGATTCGCGCCGCGGCCCCAGCCATGAGGCTCACCCCAAGCGGAAACGCCGACTCGTCGATCCTGAATCCCGGCGAGTGATGCGCCGGCGGCTTGTCGCCCTCCGGCCGCGCGCCGAGCATGAAGTAGCAGCCGGGGATGTGGGTCAGGAACTCGGCGAAGTCGTCACTCACCGTGAGCGGCTTGCCGAGAAGGCTCGCCCTCTCGCCGGCGATCAAGGTCGCCACCTCCATCACCGTGCGCGTCACGTTGGGCTCGTTCATCAGCGGCACTGTGCCGTGCACGAGCTGAATCTCCGAGCTCACCTCGAATTCCGTGTCCGTCTCCTTGAGAAGGTCGCCCAGCCGGCCGAGTGCTTCCTCTCGCAGCGGGGCGGTGAACGTGCGCACGCTGCCCTTGATGCGCACGCCACGCGGGACGATGTTCCACGCGCCGTCGCTCATCACGTTGCCGACGGTCGTGTGGCAGCCGGCGCCCTCGTGCTCGAGCCCATCGACGACCGTGTGCAGCCGCTCGATCAGAAAGGCCTGCGCCGCGAGCACGTTGCCGGCGCGGCCCATCATGCCGCCGTGGCCGCCGGGTCCCTTGATGCCTATCTCGAATGCATCTGAACCCGCCCACAGGAGGCCTGGCTTGGTGACGATGGTCCCCGAGTCGAGGAAGCTGGCGATGTGCAATCCCAGCACCGCGTCAGGGTGATGTGACTCGAGCAGCCCGCCGGCGATCATCGCCTTCGCGCCGCTCACGATCTCTTCCGCGGGCTGGAACACGAACAGGAAGCGTCCGTTGAGGTCCCAGATGTGATCGACCAGCGTGCGCGCGGTGCCGAGCATCATCGCCATGTGGGTGTCGTGGCCGCAGGCGTGCATGTGGCCGTCGGACTCCGACTGGAATTCGACGCCTGACTCTTCGAGGATCGGCAGCGCGTCGATGTCCGCGCGCAGCATCACCGTCTTGCCGGGCCTGCCTGTGTCGAGCACGGCGACGGCGCCAGTCTCGGTTGGACACGGCTGCACCTCGAGGCCCAGCTCGCGCAGCCGTTCGGAGATCTTCACGCTCGTCTCCTGCTCGCTGAAGCTCACCTCGGGGTGGCGATGGAAATGGCGGCGAAGCTCCACGACCTCGTCCATGACGGATTTCGACGGAGCCGGCAGCTCTTTCTGTTCAGCCATCAGACGCGAACCAGGCTATAGCCGCGAGCCGACGCTTGCAGCAATCCGGTGCCAAGGCCGGGCTCGAGCTCGTCGAGGCGGCGGCGCAGGGTGAGCATCGCCGAGTGCACGGTCGAATGGGCGGCGTCGGTGCGGAACAGGCCGGCCTCGATGAGGTCGCGAGCGGTGGCGGGCTTGGAGCCCTGCGCCAGGTGGAGCACCAGGGCCGTCTGCTGGGGCGTGAGCCTCACCTCGCCGGTCTCGGTGCGGACAGTGCGCCGCGTCGGATCGAACTCCACGCGCCCGAAGTTGTAGGTCCCCGGGCGCCCGGTGCCGCGCTCGATGAGACGCGCGGCGAGGTCGGAGTAGATGTGCGCCATGGGCACGTTGCCCTTGACGAAATACGAGCTGGCCCCCAGCTCGTAAGCCCTGCGGATGGCGGCGGAGTTCACCTGCGCCGCCGACAGCACGATCACCGGAAGGCCGGGATGGCGGCTGCGGATCCACGTCAGGAGATCGAAGCCCGAGTCCTCGCCCTCGTCGAGCACGAGGTCGAGCAGGATGCCGGCGACACGCTCCTGCTCGAGCAGGGCCATGGCGTCGGGCGCCGATGAAGAGACCAGCGCCCGGTAGCCGAGATCCTGGAGGTCGATGCGCAGCTGCTGCTGCATCGCCGACTCGTCCTCCACGACGAGCACCGCCGAGCCCAGGACCTCAGCCGGCCGGTAGACCTCCAGCCCCGGAGGCAGGGGCGGGAGCCTCGTCTCCCGATTTGCCCGCGTCGACCCTCTAGTCCTTCGTTTTTCCAAGGCCTTCCTTACATGAATCTTAACGATTATTCACCTGGTGCACATACGCAAATTCAACTGTCCCGGAGCATACTCACTCTCGGGCCTGGTTAATTCGGGAATTTCCAAGGGGTGAATTCGATGACGTGGCAAGTCAAGGTCGTTCGTGGTGCCTTGGCGCTAGGGGTTGTCGCGACGCTAGCGGTCGCTTCCGGCGCCGGATGGGTCGATTGGTTCATCAACTGGTGGTGGTAGTCGTCTAGGTAGTTCCGTTCGCCCGGCGCTCGCGTGAGCGCCGGATCGCGGGAGGCAGCAGGGCGTAGAGGTCGGCTCGATCCACGGCCTTGCTCATGTAACCCACGACATCCGGATCGTCTGTGCCCGACGGGAAGACCGGGTACGCGGTGTAGAAGATCACCGGCAGCTTCTGGCCGCGCGTCCGCAGCGCGTTCAAGAGGCCCCAGCCGTCCATTGGCTCGGGCAGCATCAGGTCGATGATCGCGACCTCCGGGCTCTCCGCGCCGGCCCGCTCGAGCGCCTGGTCGGCGTCCTCGGCCATGCTGACCTTGTAGCCGATCATCCGGAGGTCGGTTTCGAGGATCACGCGCCACGATCGCTCGTCGTCGACCACCAGCACTTTCGCCCCCCGCAGGTCGTCCGGCGCCGGCGAGATCGGCTTGGGCGCGGTGAAGGGCATCTGGGTCTCCTATTGGTTCCCCGCCGGGATTCGGCGGCCGCGGCCGCGAAGATGCAAGGAGCCTCGGTGGCGGGCCACTAGGCGCAGTATATCTGTGCCCGTGGCGACTCCAGCACGCCGTTCACACTCGCCCGCGCGCATGGCCGGAAGCAAGCGCGGAGTGGCCGACCTGCCTCGCGTCAAGGCCAAATCCTCGCTCGGAAACGGCAACGGCGATCGCCGCACGAGGGTCTCGCCGCGCCCGAGCCCGGCGCCCCTGATCCACGAGCTCAGCACCTGCGCCACCGAGGCCGACATCGTCCAGGTCCTCTTCTATGGCCTGCAGCCGCTCTTCAAGTACGACGTGGTTCTTCTCCACGTCCTCGAAAGAGAGGGCTGGTACCACTCGCAGCCCGTCGACTCTGGCGTGCTCCAGAACATGCGCCGGCGCCCCCTCGTGAGCTCGGCGTTTGCCCAGCACTACTCCGCGCCGCGGGCGACCGTGGTCACCCTCGATCCCGAGCGCATGGAACAGGGCACGGGTCCTGGCGCCGGACGCTTCGCCAAGTTCGCGATCTTCGTGCCGGTCAAGCATCAGGGCCGGGTCATCGGCGCCGTCATCTATCAGTCGTATCGCAACCGGCGAGTGGCGCCCGAGGAGATCGACTTCCTGGAAGAGGTGCACAAGCGACTCGGAGTTCAGCTCGCCAACGCATCTCTGAACGAGCTGACGCGAAACCAGGCCCGAAGGCTCGAGGCGCTCAACAGCATCGGACGCGCCATCGCGGCGAGTCTCGACGTCGCGAGCATCCTCTCCGCGCTTCGCACGACCCTGAGCGAGCTGCTGCCGGTCGACGAGCTGAAGATGGTGTCGCTGCTGCCCGACCGCACCGACCGCGCACGGCTGCTCCACGTGCGGTCGGACTCGGTTCCGACATCTCGGCTCATCGCCACCCGGGCCGCGCAGCTGGGACCCGCGAGACAGGTCATCAGCTCCGGCGAGTCGGTCATCTACCACGAGCCGGAGTCGCAGCTGTGGGTGCCCACGAAGGAGGGCGGCTCGGTGCGTGGCGCGCTGGGCATCACCAGCAAGCAGACGTATGCCTACGAGGAGTCGACGGCCGCGTTCCTGGAGCTCGTCGCCGACGAGGTGACGCTGGCGCTCGGCAACGCGCGCAGCTTCGAGGCCATCCAGGAGCAGCGTCGAAGGCTCGAGCTCGTCAACTCGATCGGCCGCCGCCTTGCATCGAGCCTCGACCGCTGGTCGATCATGCGCACGCTGCGCGAGGAGCTGGCTGCTTTCCTCGACTTCGACGGCTTCATCCTCGCGAGCATCACCAAGTCGCAGGAAGGCCCGGTCGCCGAGGGCTACCAGTACGTCGCCGGCGTCGAGGAGGTCGTGCCGCCGGTCGCGCTTGCGGTCACCGGTCCCTCACGCGAGGCGTACGAGTCCGGCCGGCCGGTGCTGGTGCGCAACTCTCCGTGGGCGAGCTCGTTCGAGCGCGGCGGGCTGGAGCGCGAGCGCTGGACGGTCGGTCACGGCGCGGCCGTTTTCGTGTCCGGTCCGCCTGGAGAGCAGCCGCACGTGTCGCGGTCGTTCGTGTGGGTGCCGGTCGTCAGCGGCGACAGCATCACTGCGATGCTCTCGCTGCAGTCGTATCACGAGGACGCGTTCAGCGACTGGCACGTGCAGCTGCTGCAGGACCTCGCGCCGCACGTGACCCTGGCGCTCGCCAACGCGGAGCACTTCGCGCAGGCGCAAACGGAGCGAGCGCGACTCGAGCGCCTGCACGTGCTCGAGCTGGGGGTCGCGCGGGCTTCTGATGAGCGCCAGCTCGCGGAAGCGATCTTCGACGCGGCGGGCCGCTACATCGAGGCCTCGCACATGCTGCTTGCGTACCTCGACGTCGCCGGCAACGTCGTGGGCTTCACCGGCGAGCGCGACGCCCCGACCGGCTACCTCGGCCCCGCCGCCCTGGCCGACGCTCCCTTCTTCCGGCGGCTGATCGAGATGGGCGGCACGGTCGCGGAGGCG
>VBFW01000116.1 GCA_005880525.1 Chloroflexota bacterium
CGACCTCGAGTCGGTCAGGACATACAGCTTCGAGGAGAAGTTCTACCGCAAGCTCTTCTTCAAGGACGGCCGTTTGGTCGGCGCGATCATGATCGGACCGCCCAAGGGCCGCAAGAAGTTGATCGAGATCATGCGCTCGCGACAGAAGATCGAACGGCCGAGGGAAGAGCTGCTCGATCCGGCGAACCTCAAGGACTGAGATGGCCGGCTGGCACGCAGTTCCCGAGTACGCGTTCCTCTCGCACTGGCGCTTTCGCGCCACCGCGCGGGAGGTCTACGACATCCTGGCCGATCCGATCGGCCTGGCCCGCTGGTGGCCGTCCGTGTACCTCGACGTCAAAGAGCTGAAGCCCGCCGCCCCCGATGGCAGCGGACGCGTCATCGGCCTTTGGACTAAGGGTTTCCTGCCCTACACGCTGAAGTGGAACTTCACGGTCACCGACTCGACGCCTCCGACCGGGTTCAAGCTCGTCGCCCACGGCGACTTCGAGGGCACGGGCGTGTGGACGCTGAAGCAGGTTGGCGACTTCGTCGACGTGACCTACGACTGGCGGATCGCCGCCGAGAAACCGCTCCTCCGGTACGGCAGCTTCGCGCTGCGACCGTTTTTCGCCGCCAATCACCGGTGGGCGATGGCCCGGGGCCAGGAGAGCCTCGAGCTGGAGCTGCGGCGGCGCCGAGGCGAGAAGGACGTCCCCGCGCCGCCCGGCGTGAAGTCCAGGTAGCAAACCGCCGCATCCCGTCGTATTCTTCGCTGTGAATAGATGCCGTTCGCTCACAGCGAATCTGCGCGGTCAGTCAGGGAGGCGCTCGGAGCCGTGCTCCGCGGGCGACGCCAGGCCGCCCGGCGGACGCTGAGCGAGGTCGCCGCCGAGGCCGGGCTCTCGCCGGCTCACCTCTCGGAGGTGGAACGCGGACTCAAGGAGGCCTCGATCGAGCGCTTGCTGGCGGTATCGCACGCGCTCGGCGCCAGGCCGGCCGAGATCTACGCCGACCTGGCTCGGCTGCTGGGAGCCGACACCGAGCGCCCGGCGTGGCCCGAGGATCCGCCCGCGAAGCTGCGGCTCGCCACCGTGGGGATGCCGCTCGAGGCTTTGCGCAGCGTCGCCGACTTCAGCGCCTACCTCGCGATGGCCAACCCGCCGCCGAGGCCGCGGCCGCGAATCGGTTTCGAAATGAGGAGTGGACGATGATGAACCTGATCCCGACAGTGATCACCAACGACGGGCGCGGCGAGCGCGCCTACGACATCTACTCGCGGCTGTTGAAGGACGGCGTGATCTTCGTGCGCGGCGTCATCGACGATGACCTCGCCAGCACGGTCACGGCCCAGCTCCTGTTCCTGGAGAACGAAGCCCCCGACCGCGACATCAGCATCTACATCAACAGCCCAGGCGGCTCACTGACGGCGGCGCTGTCCGTCTACGACGCGATGCAGTACGTCGGACCGAGCGTGAGCACCCCCTGCACCGGGCTCGCCGCCAGCGGCGCGTCGATCCTGCTCGCCGGCGGTGCGAAGGGCTCGCGCCTGTCGCTGCCGCACGCGCAGATCCTCATCCACCAGCCGTTCACGCAGGGCATCCAGGGCCAGGCTACGGACATCCAGATCCACGCGCAGGAGATCCTGCGGCAGCGCGAGCAGGTCGCTCGCATCTACGCCAAGCACTGCGGGCGGCCGCTGGAGGACGTCGAGCGCGCGATGGAGCGCGACTTCTTCATGACTCCCGAGCAGGCCAAGGAGTGGGGCTTGATCGATCTCATCGTGGAGAAGAACCCGGCAGCCCTGAAGCCGGCCGCGACGACCTAGCGCCCCCGCCCCGCGATTTGTATACAGCGGCGGGTTATTTCCGCTGAATTCCCCGCGTTTGTATACAAACCGCGGCGATCGCCGCGTTTCTTTAGACTCCCCGCACGGTGCAGCGCGAGTACCACAAGGAGCACAGCCACGCCCTCGGCCGTGACATGGAGCTGCTGCACTTCGGGAGCGCCGGCCGTCCTCTCCTGGCGTTTCCGACCTCGATGGGCCGGTTCTACCAGTGGGAGGACTTCGGGCTCATCGGCGCCGTCGCGGACTGGATCGACAGCGGCGCCCTCCAGGTGATCTGCGTCGACAGCATCGACGACGAGTCCTGGTACGCGCGAGGCTTGCCGCCCGCCCAACGCATCGCGCGCCACCTGCAGTACGAGACCTACATCCTCGAAGAGGTCCTGCCTCGCCTTCCCGGTCCACCCGTGGCCGCCGGCGCGTCGTTCGGCGCGCTGCATGCGGTGCTGCTCGCGCTCCGGCACCCGACCCGCATGGGCGGCTTCGTCGCGATGAGCGGCGCCTTCGACACCGCGCGCTGGCTCGACGGCTACCACGACGACAGCACTTACTTCACGAATCCGATCGCGTTCCTGCCCGGGCTGAACGACGAGGCATACCTTGGCCCTCTGCGTTCGATGCCGGCCAAGGTCGTGGCGACCGGCGAGGGCGACCCGAACGTCGCCGACTCGATCAGGCTCGGCGGCCTCATGCGGGACAAGGGACTTGACGTCCGGCTGGATATCTGGCCCGGGTGGGCGCACGATTGGCCGTACTGGAAGGACATGCTGCGGACGTACCTGAGCCCCACGAAATCAGAGCCGGCGGCGTGATTTCGCGGGGACCCCTGAGCTCGACGTAATAACGGAGGGCGAGATATGGCTGGCAAGAAGGTGGTGGGACTGCTGGTCGGACGGGAAAACACCTTTCCCGGACCCTTCCTCGACATGGTCAACCAGCGCGGCGCGGACGTCGGAGTCACCGCCGAGCTGGCGGTGTTCGGCGGCACGTCGGAGCTGGAGCCGCCACGCCACGCGGTCATCGTCGACCGCATCTCGCACGAGATCCCGTACTACCGCGCGCACCTGAAGAGCGCGGCGTTGCTCGGGACAGCGGTCATCAACGACCCGTTCTGGTGGGAGGCCGACGAGAAGTTCTTCGAGTGCACGCTCGCGCGCAAGCTCGGCGTCGCGGTGCCGAAGACGGTGGTGCTGCCCAACAAGGATTACATCCCGGACATCGACCACCAGAAATCGCTGCGCAACTTGAAGTACCCGATGGACTGGGAGCGCATCGTCGCGTACACAGGCCTGCCCGCCGTGCTCAAGCCGAACACGGGCGGCGGCTGGAAGGACGTCTACATCGTCCACTCGATCGACCAGCTGCTCTCTGCGTTCGACCAGACGGGGAAGAAGACGATGATCCTGCAGGAGTTCATCGACTGGGACGATTACGTCCGCTGCATCTGCATCGGGCGCACCAACATCATGCCTCTCCGCTACAACCCGCGGGCGCCATTCGAGGAGCGCTATGTCATCTCGCAGCCGGTCGAGGGCCCTCTGCACGAGCACGCGATACGCGACGCGGGCACGCTCGTGGAGGCGCTCGGCTACGACATGGACACCGTCGAGTTCGCGGTCAAGGACGGCGTGCTCTACGCGATCGACTTCCTGAATCCGGCGCCGGACTTCGACAACTTCTCCATCAAGGAAGACAACTTCCGCTGGGTGCTCGAGAAGATGACCGACCTGGTGATCGCATATGCGCTCGGCGACAAGACGCCGCCATGGCGGGACGAGCACCGCTGGTGGAAGCACGTCGAGAAGGGCCCGACGCACGACGCCTTGCGCGCGTGACCGATCCGATCGCGGCCTACCACGCGCTGCTCGAAAAGAAGCAGTTCGCGTCGTCGACCGCGGAGACGCTCGCCGAGGCCCAGAGGGCCAGGCGGCTGATGTTCGGCACCCGACTGCTTTCGGTGGCGCTCCGGCCGCAGTTCCTGACCCGCCGGCGCCACGAGCAGGCCGTGCGGGCGGCGGAAGGAGTGCTCAGTGCGCTCACAGTCCTGGAGCGCGCGGTGCTGAAGGACGCCGACCTTCGCGCCGAGCTGTGCCTCGAGCCGGAAGAGGAACCCCTCGCGATGGCCGACCCCGGCTACGGTTTCTCGTCTCCCTCGTCGCGCCTCGACAGCTTCTTTGCGGGCCAGGTGCGCTTTGTCGAGTACAACGCCGAGTCGCCGGCGGGAATGGCGTACGGCGACAACCTGGCCGCTGTCTTCGCCGAGCTGCCGATCATGAAGGCGTTCCGCAAGCGATTCCGGGGCCGCTTCGTGTCCACGCGCAAGAAGCAGCTCAACACGATGCTGCGCGCCTTCAAGCAGTGGGGACCTGGCAAGAGGCCGGTCATCGCGATCGTGGACTGGGAAGGGCTGCCGACGGCGCCCGAGTTCGACATGTTCAAGACCTACTTCGAGGACAACGGCGTCAAGACTGTGATCTGCGACCCCCGGATCCTGGAATTCCGGCGGGGCCGCCTGTATGCGAACGGCACGGCGGTCAACCTCGTATATAGGCGGGTGCTCACGAGCGAGCTGCTCGCGCGCGGGGCCGAGACTCGCGCGCTGCTCGACGCGTACATGGCCGGCGCGGTTTGCGTCATCAACAGCTTCCGAGCCAAGCTGCTGCACAAGAAGCTGAGCCTGGCGCTGCTGTCGGACGAGCGCTACGCGAAGCTCTACACAGCGCAACAGCGGGCCGCGATCCGCAGGCACATACCGTGGACGCGCCGCGTCCGGCCCGAGCTGGCCGACGACATCATTCGGCGACGCCGGCAGCTCGTCCTCAAGCCCAACGACGAGTACGGCGGCAAGGGCGTCATCCTCGGCTGGACCACAGGCCCGGCCGAATGGGAGAAGGCGGTCGCCGAGGCTGCGGCGGGCTGCTACGTGGTCCAGGAGGCGGTCGAGATCCCGAAGGTCAAGTTCCCGGTCGCGCTCGAAAGCCTCCAGTACATCGACCTTGCGGTCGACCTCGACCCCTACCTTTTCAATGGGCGAGCGGGAGGGTTCATGACCCGGGTCTCCGCCGAGGCTCTTCTGAACGTCACGGCCGGAGCGGGCAGCCTGGTGCCAACATTTGTCATCGAGGGATCCGCGTGAGCAAGGACGGGCTGCTGACGATCGGGGTCGAGGAGGAGTACCAGATCATCGACGCGTCTGGGCAGCTCCACTCGCACATCGACACGCTGCTCGCGGCCGCCACTCCGAAGCTCGGGGAGAAGGTCAAGCGGGAGATGATGCAGTCGGTTGTCGAGGTCGGAACCTCCATATGCGAGAACGTCGACCAGGCGCGGGAACAGCTGGCGGACATGCGCGGCACGCTGGCCGACCTGCTGGAGCCTGAAGGCATGCGCATCGCTTGCGCCGGCACGCATCCGTTCTCGCGGTGGCAGGAGCAGCAGATCACCGACCACGACCGCTACAAGATGCTCGAGGAAGAGCTGCAGGACGTGGTGCGGTCGCTGGTCATCTTCGGGCTGCACGTGCACGTGGCAATCCCGGACCGGGAGCATCGCATCGAAGTCCTGAATGAGGCCCGCTACTTCCTGCCCCATCTCCTCGCGCTCAGCACGTCAAGCCCGTTCTGGATGGGACGCAACACAGGACTCAAGTCGTACCGCAGCGTCATCTGGTCGAACTCGACCTTCCCGACGCTCGAGTTCCGCGTCTGCGACATGCCCACGCGGCTGGAAGAGACCATCTGCCTCGCCGCGCTCATGCAGGCCATCTGCGCGAAGTTGCTGAGGCTGCGAGGCAAGAACCTCGGGTTCCGCAAGTACATGCCCGCGCTCATCGCCGAGAACAAGTGGCGCGCGGTCCGCTACGGCATCGATGGCAAGCTCATCGATTTCGGCAAGCAGGAGGAGGTCCCCATGCGAGACCTCGCGATCGAGCTGCTGGCGTTCGTCGACGACGTCGTCGACGATCTGGGCTCGCGCCGCGCGGTCGAGTACGTGAACACGATCCTGGCCGAGGGGACAAGCGCCGACCGCCAGCTGCGCGTCCTGCAAGAGGGCGGCGACACGCGCCAGGTGGTCGAGATGCTGGCGCGCGAGACCTTGATGCACCGCGAGGGCGCGGCCCGCTAGACATCAGCGGCCTAGTACTCTGATGCGGCCATGACCCGGCGGTACCGGCCGTTCGATCCCTTCGAGCGCGGTCCATTTGAGCCGCCGCGCGAGCTCCGCGTCCCGCGCCCGCCGCGGCGCTTCTGGATTGGCGTCGGGCTTTTCGGCGTCGCGTCCCTGATCTTCATCTTCGCCAGCCCGATCGTCTCGCTGATCACAGAGCTGCAGTGGTACAACGCGCTCGGCTTCAAGGACATCTACACGACGCGGCTGGTCCTGCAGACCGTTCTGTTCGTCGGGAGCCTGGCGATCACGTTCGCTTACCTCTTCGCCAACGCGCTCATCGCGCTCCGCGCGCGCTCCGGGCCGGGCCTGAGGGCGGTGGGCATCAAGCGGCCGATCCTGCGAAGCCCCACCGGCATCGTGGCCCTGATCGCTTCCGCGATCATCGCCCTCATCCTGTCCGGCGGCGCGGGCACGCAGTGGCAGGTGCTGGCGCTGTTTCAGCATGCCTCGCCAACAGGCGTCACCGACCCGGTGCTGGGCCAGGACATCTCCTTCTATCTGCTGTCGCTGCCTTTCCTCCACTCGATCGTGAACTGGGCGCTCGGCCTCGGCTTCATGGGCACGCTGCTCGTCGCGGTGCTGTACGCGTGGCGGGGCGATTCTTTCGACCTGAACTTCAGCCCCCTCGCGATCGCGCACCTGTCGGCCACGCTGGCGGTGTTCGCGGTGGCGCTCGCGGGTTGGCTGTGGCTGGGCCGCTTCGATCTCCTTTACTCGCACAACAGCAGCGTCGTGTGGGGCGCGGCGTACACCGACGTGAATGCCCGCATGCCGCTGATGACCTTCGAGGCAGGCGCGGGCATCGTGCTCGCCGGCGGGCTCGTCGCCAACCTGTGGGTCCGCCGCCTGTGGGACCCGCTGGCCGCCGCCGGCCTGTTCGTCGCGATGCTGGTGCTCGGCCAGATCTACCCCGCGGTCGTGCAGGGATTCTTCGTCACGCCCAACGCCCAGTCCTACGAGCTGCCCTACATCGAGCGGGAGATCGCGGGCACGCGCAGCGCGTATGGGCTGAGCGATGTGAGCGTGCGCAACTTCACAGGCGACCAGCCGCTGACCGCGCAGGCGGTGCAGAACGACTCAGTCACCGTCGACAACCTTCGCCTGTGGGACTTCGCGCCGCTGCAGGACACCTACGAACAGCTGCAGAGCATCCGCACCTACTACCACTTCTATGACATCGACATCGACCGCTACACGGTCGGCACCCAGTACAAGTCACTGGAGATCAGCGCGCGCGAGTTCGACCTCTCGCGGCTGCCGGCATCGGCGCAGAACTGGATCAACCAGCACCTGCAGTACACGCACGGCTACGGCGTGGCCGCGAGCCCTGTCAACGCGGTCGTCGGAGAGGGATTGCCCGACTATGTGGTGGGCGACATCCCGCCGGCCGGGAAGCTCCCGGTCACCAAGCCGGCAATCTACTTCGGCGAGAACACCGACGACTACGCCATCGCACCCACGAGCATCAAAGAGTTCGATTACCCGAAAGGCGCCCAGGATGTCTATGCGAACTACACAGGCACGCACGGCGTGTCGCTCGATGGCGCGAACCGGGCCCTCTGGTCGCTGCGACTCGGCGATTTCAACCTGCTCGTCTCGAGCCAGCTCACGCCGCAGTCGGAGATCCTGTACCGGCGCAACATCGTCGACCGCGTCACGGAGCTCGCGCCGTTCCTGACGTTCGACGGCGATCCGTACATCGTGGTCGTGAACGGGAAGCTGTACTGGATGATCGACGCCTACACGACCGGCGCGACCTTCCCCTATTCGCAGACGTCGAGCTTCAACGACAACGACATCAACTACATCCGCAACTCGGTCAAGGTCGTGGTCGACGCGTACGAGGGAACCGTCGACTTCTATGTGGTCGATCCGAAGGACCCGATCATCAAGGCGTACGAGGGCACGTTCCCCAAGCTCTTCAAGCCCATCGACACGATGCCCGCCGGCCTGCGCGCGCACATCCGCGTCCCGGTCGACCTGTTCGACGTCCAGGTCCAGATCTATGAGACCTATCACATCACCGACCCCAAGGTCTTCTTTGCGCGCGAGGACGTCTGGGACGTTCCGACCGCCTCCAGCTCGCCGGGCGCCGTGGGCAGCCAGGTCCAGCCCTACTACGTGCTGTTCCGCCTTCCGGGCGAGTCCAACCCCGAGTTCATGCTCATCATGCCGTTCACACCGCACGGCAAGCCGAACATGGTCTCGTGGCTCGCGGCGCGAAGCGACGGGTCGAACTATGGCGACTACGTAGCCTTCCTCTTACCCAAGGACAAGGTCATCTTCGGACCTCAACAGGTCGCCAACCGCATCAACGAGAACCCCGCCGTCTCGCGCGACTTCACGCTCTTCCACCAGGCGGGATCGACGGTGGTGCAGGGCAACCTCCTCGTGGTCCCGATCGGTGACAGCTTCCTTTACTTCGAGCCGATCTACCTGCGCGCCAGCCAGACCCAGAGCCTGCCGGAGCTGAAAAAGGTGATCCTGGCCGACCAGGACTCCGTCGTCTACACCGACACGCTGCAGCAGGCGATCGATCAGCTGGTCGGCACGGCCCACGCCCCGCCGCCCACCAACAATCCTCCGGCCACGACGCTTACGCCCGCCCAGGTGGCGCAGATCGCCGACCTGGTCACGCAGGCGAACATGCACTACGCCGCCGCGTATGCCGCGCTGAAGATCGGCGACTTCACGACGTTCGCGAACGAGATGGCGAAGGTGGGTCAGATCCTGCAGCAGCTGCAGGCGATCACCGGCACCACCCCGACGCCGGGTGGTGCGACGCCGACCCCCTCGCCAGGCGCGAGGGCCTCACCCAGTCCGTAGAGGGACGAAGAGGACCGGGAACAGCGACCGGTAAGTGACCACGCCCTCGATCTTGGTGTAGAGGCGGAGGTCCTGCGGTTCCTCCGAGATCACCTGCACGGGGACTACGAGCCGCCCGCCCTCCGCAAGCTGATCGATGAGCGCGGGCGGCACCTGCCGGGCGGCGCACGCCACCAGGATGCCGGCGTACGGAGCCTCTGCCGGCCAGCCCATGCTGCCGTCGGCGACCGCAACCTCGACGTTGTCGAAACCCAGGCGCTTCAGCGCTGCCGAGGCTTGCTCCGCGAGCGCGGGCTCACGCTCGATCGTGATGACGCGGCGGCAGAGCCGGCTGAGGATCGCTGCCTGGTATCCGGACCCGGTGCCGACCTCGAGAGCAACCGATTCCGGCTCGAGGTTCAGGGACTGCGTCATAAGCGCCACCACCAGCGGCTGCGAGATGGTCTGGCCGCAGCCGATCGCGAGCGCGCGATCCTCGTAAGCGTGACGGCGGGCGCGGCCTGTGAGGAATTCCTCGCGCGGGATCTCCGACATCACGCGCAGCACCCGCTCATCCGTCACCCCGTGCGGGATTAGCTGCTCGGCGACCATCCTCTGCGCCGAAGTGGCCAATGCACCCCGAGAGTACAATCGTTCTCGTCTTAGTGGCGTCCGCCCCAGCTCCTATTCCGCACCAATGGCGCCGCCCGGTCAGGCAACGTTCGCGCCTGATCCGTCGAAGCGGCCCCCCTCATTCCCGCGTGGAATTCGCTCACCAGTCTGAGCAGGAGTTCGCCCGCTTCCTCGACTACTACCGCATCCGCTGGACGTACGAGCCTGTCTCGTTCCCCATCGCGTGGGACTCGGGCCGAATCGCGGAGATGTTCACGCCGGACTTCTACCTGTCCGAGCACGACCAGTACGTCGAGCTGACGACGATGAAGCAGTCGCTCGTCACGCCGAAGAACCGCAAGGTGCGGCTTCTGAGGGAGCTGTATCCCGACGTCAACGTGCGCCTGCTCTACCGCAAGGACTATCACCAGCTGCTTGGGCAGGCGGGCTACGGCGCGCTGGGCGTGCAGCACCTGAGCAAGGAGGACGTGGGCGAGATCCTCATCTCGCCTGTCGAGCTCGAGACGCGAGTGCGCGCGCTGGGCAAGCGGATCTCGCGCGACTATCGCGGGCGATCGATCGTCCTGGTCGGAGTCCTCAAGGGCATCACGTTCTTCATGGCCGACCTGGCGCGGAACATCAAGGTGCCATTCGTTATCGACTACCTGGACCTGAAGCGTTTTGCGAGCTCGCAGCCCAGCGAGCGCGTGCGCGTCGCGCGCGACATCGACTACCCCATCGAAGGCCACCACGTTCTGCTGGTCGAGGACATCGTCAACACTGGCCTGACCCTCGACTACATGCTGTCCGGGTTGAAGCAGCGCTCGCCCGCGTCGATCGAGGTGGTGACGCTGCTGGACCGGCCGATGCGCCGGCTGGTGCCTGTGCCCCTGCGCTACGCGGGCTTCCAGATCCCCAACGAGTACGTCGTCGGCTACGGGCTGGACTACCGCGAGCTGTACCGCCATCTGCCGTTCATCGCGGTGCTCAAGCCGCGGGTCTACGAGCTGGTCCCGCCCGCCAAGGCTTCCCTGTAGAGGCGGCCGACCGGCTGTCCCGGCTCCTGGCCTGGATGGCCACGAGGCCCTTCTCGGAGGTCGCCGCCGGGGATCCGGGCCTCCTCGAGGAGGTCGAGGGAATAGTGCTCGACAGCCACCGCCGTCACTATGAAAGCCAGGGAAAACGATGGTCTCGCCCGATCGCCTACCGGTGGCTCCACTACGAGGATCCGATGCCCGTGGAGCGCCTGGCGGAGGGGGTGGAGAGGCTCGTGGGCGAGGGGGCTACGTTCGACGCCGCCGCTGTGGACAAAGCCTGCGCGAAGGCCTCCGGGAGGGGCTTTTCGAATTGAGGCTCGGGTGTGGAGCCTCTGTGGAAAAGTAATGCCCCAAGAGACCTTCCTGTTTACCCTGAAGTCCCCTATGCGTTTTTCGGTTTCCACCCCGGCTCACGCCGGACCTTCCACCTACTCGACGTTCGGTATCCTCAGGTTTACCGTACTCAGCCGCTTGGGGCGTCGCGAAAGTTATCAGGGCACTAAGAACCCGTCAACAAATAAAAACGTCCGCACGCCTGGCAAGAAATTGTGGGCTTGACACGCATGGCGGCGACCAGTAGTGGGCCGCCCGTAAGATGTCGGCACAAGTACCGATGAGGAGTGATTGAGATGCGCGAAGCCGTGATCGTCGAGGCCGTGAGGACTCCCATCGGCAAGCGCAACGGCAAGCTCAAGGACATTCATCCGGTCGTCCTCGGCTCGCTCGTTTTGAGAGAGCTCGTGAAGCGCGCAGGCATCAAGCCCGAGGAGGTCGACGACGTCGTCTTCGGATGCGTGGGCCAGGCCGGCGAGCAGAGCCTGAACATCGCACGCAACGCGTGGCTCACCACCGGCTTTCCCGTGACCACACCGGCCACGACCGTCGACCGGCAATGCGGCTCGAGCCAGCAGGCACTGCATTTCGCGGCCAACCTCATCCAGTCGGGCGTTTGTGACGTGACCATCGCCGCCGGCGTCGAATCGATGAGCCGCGTGCCGATGGGGTCGAACGCGATGCAGCCCGGCACCCCATTTCCGCCCGAGCTCACCGAGCTGTACGACCTGGTGCCGCAGGGCATCAGCGCCGAGCTGATCGCTCGCAAGTACGGGATCTCGCGCAAGGCGATGGACGAGTTCGGCGTGCGCAGCCACCAGCGAGCGCATGAGGCGACCGACAGGGGCTACATGCAGTCGCAGATCATGCCGGTCGACGTTCCAGTCGAAGGCAACGGGCACACCGACCTGTTCACCAAGGACGAGGGCATCCGCGCCAACGCAAGCTACGAGGCGACCGCAGCGTTGCAGCCAGCGTTCAACCCGGAGCATTCCATCACCGCGGGCAACTCGAGCCAGATCTCGGACGGCGCCGCCGCCGTGCTGCTCATGTCGCTCGAGAAGGCGAAGAGCCTCGGGCTCAAGCCTCGCGCTCGCATCCGCGCGCAGGCGGTGGTAGGAACCGACCCGGTGCTGATGCTCGAGGGGCCGATCCCGGGCACGGCGGCCGTACTCAAGAAGGCGGGCCTCCAGCTGTCGAGCATCGACCTGTTCGAGGTCAACGAGGCGTTCGCGTCGGTGGTGCTGGCGTGGCAGAAGGAGACCGGCGCCGACATGGACAAGACCAACGTCAACGGTGGCGCCATCGCCGTGGGCCACCCACTTGGCGCGTCGGGCGCGATCCTGATGAACCGCCTGCTGTACGAGCTCGAGCGGCGCGACCTGCGCTACGGGCTCGAGACGATGTGCTGCGGCGGCGGCATCGGCACCGCGACGATCATCGACCGCGTCGTTGAGTAAGACCTTCCGTCCGCTCGCGGGTTTGCGGCCTTATCGGCTGCGGGATGGCGTGACCGCACGGGTGGTCAAGGGCGAGCGGATGACGCTAGCGGTCGTCGACCTCGAGCCTGGAAGCGCTGTGCCCCGTGTTCGCCCCGATCCGCGGGGACTGGGATTCCCGAGAGCGCCTGGAACCCTCGCCGGGCGACTGGCCATAAAGGCGCGGGGAAGGACAGATGTCCTCCCCCGCGGAACCCCCACCTCTCCCGCACTACGATGGGCAGCCCAAAGGCAAGTGTGGAGACGGCCGGAATGAATCCGGCCTGGGCGCCACGCAGGGGAACTCGGCGGCCCTAGTCGACCGCTCGGAAAGCGCGCGGCAGCGGCCGCGACAGGTGGGGCGAGTCCCAGCAGAATCGCAGCGGCTTGTGCTCCCAGTCGCCGGTGCCGTGCACGCCGACGCGCGGCGTCTCGTAGATGCGGCGCGGCGGTTCGCCGTCGTCGATGATGTAAAGGTTCGGCGGCGCCAGCGGCTCGCCATTGAGGTTGCGGTCGATCTCGAGCGCGCGGCATAGCAGGCCGGGACCGCTGCAGCGTCCGACGCCAGGACCTGGTTCCAGGGCCCGGGCCAGCACCGCCTGCGGCACACCGGGCTCGCGGGTCACGAAGTTCAAGCAGTGGTGCATGCCGTAGGTGAAGTAGACGTAGGCATGTCCCGCGTGCCCGAACATCGACTCGTTGCGCGGGCTGCGGTGCCCGCCGAACGAGTGGGCCGCCTGGTCGTCTGGCCCCATGTAGGCCTCGACTTCGACGATGCGACCCCATCGCTCGTGCCCTCGCACTCCGCGCACGAGCACCTTGCCCAGGAGGTCGCGAGCGACCTCGATGGTTTCGCGATCGAAGAACTCCTGGTTGAGGACCAGGCCGGATGGCATGGCGCCGTTCTGGTTGCTAGCTCCTGGCATCGCTGACTTTCTTGCGCGCCGCGTGGCGGCTGCGCTTGTCGATGTACAGCTCCTTGTCGGCCTCCTGGTACATCGCCTGCCAGTCCATGCCCGGCTTCCACGCGGCGATGCCGATGCTGAAGTCGACTCGCACCGGCAGCTTGGCGGCGCGGTTCAGGTACTCGAGTGAATGGCGCACGCGCGCGGCCACGTCAGAGGCATGGTGCTCGTCAGCGTCAGGCATCGCGACGCCGAACTCGTCACCGCCGAGACGTCCGCACGTGTCTGTGGCGCGAACAGCACGCTGCAACTCATGGGCGAGCACGCGGATCGCCTCGTCACCGACGTGGTGGCCGTGCTCGTCGTTGATCTGCTTCAGGTTGTAGAGGTCGATCATCATCAGCGCGAGGCGCCGCTTGTGCCGCTCCGACGCGGCGACCGCGCGGTCGATGGCGCGCTCGAACTCGGGCCGGTTGGCCAGACCCGTGAGGTAATCGGTGCGAGCCTCTTTCGTGTGCTGCCGGGCGCGATCGAGTGCGACCGCGATCTGGTCGGCGACCGCGGCCACGAACTGCAGGTCGCTGGGCTCGAACGTGCGAGGCAGCCGCGTGGCCACCGTCATCGCGCCGAGCAGAACCCCCTTGGTGCGCAGCTCGGCGCGGATCGCGCTCCACTCGCCGGCGATGCGATCGACGCGCGACTCGGCGGGGCCGGTCGCGATCTCCATCACCTTCAACGGTCCGGGCCGTCCGCTGACCGAGAACTCGCTCTCCTGGCCCGGCTCGAGTCCTAGCGTCTTGGCCAGCTTGAGCCGTGCGCCTTCGCGGACCCACGCCGCGCCGGCCTGGAGGTTGAGCACCTGGAGGGTCTCCGACAGCCCGACCTCCGCGATCTCAGTCACGTCGAGCGAGCGGCCGAGAGCGCTGGCGATGTGGTACAGGCCGTGCAGCTCCGTCTGCCTTGCCTGGTGCCGGGCCTCGGTGTAGTCGAGGTAGCCGCGGATGAAGCTCGAGTTCAGGTGCTCGAGGACGTCCCCGAGCCTGCTCTGGGCCAGCAGCACCACCTCGTCCGCGTAGGGGCTGCCTGCCACCTCCCCGGTGATGCCGGAGATGACGGCCCGCCGGAAGATCGCCATCGCCTCCATCAGCGACTCCAGCGGCACGCCCTTCTCCGCGTACCGGTGCGAGGCCTCGCGGGCCAGGACGTAGTACTCGGCCCAGGGCACGCTGGAGTCGATGCGGAGGGTGCGGTAAAGCGCCTCCAGGAACTGGGACGAGCTTCGGATGGGCATCTCGCTGAAGCTCTCTGGCACGGTCAGGACCAGCTCCGGCATCGACGTCCGGATCGCCTCAGACGCGGCTGTTCCGGCGTCCTGGAGGTCGGCGGTCAGGCGGTCTGACAGCTCGCTGAGGAGGTCACTGGCCCGCTCCGTCATCTCGATGCACTATAGAGTGACGCGTGCCGTAGTCTGATCCTGCGAGGCACTCTAATTAAATGTGTAAGAGGGACTGATGGCTACTGTGACCCGGGGGACCACCGCCAAGCTCGAGGAGCTGCTCGGCCAGGACGCGTCCAACCTGCTCGAGCACAAGTGCGGGACGGTGCCCAAGAGCCAGCTGCACCTGCCCGGCCCGGACTTCGTGAGCCGCGTCTGGAAGGACAGCGACCGATCCATCCAGGTGCTGCGCAACCTGCAGACTCTCTTCGATCACGGCCGGCTGGCCGGCTCCGGCTACCTTTCGATCCTTCCCGTCGACCAGGGCATCGAGCACACCGCCGGCGCGTCGTTTGCGCCCAACCCGATCTACTTCGACGGCGAGAAGATCGTCGAGCTCGCGATCGAGGGCGGCTGCAACGCGGTCGCATCCACGTTCGGCGTGCTCGGCTCGATCGCGCGCAAGTACGCGCACCTCATTCCTTTCATCTGCAAGCTCAACCACAACGAGCTCCTCACGTACCCCAACAAGTACGACCAGGTTCTCTTCGGAACGGTACGTGAAGCTTGGCAGCTCGGCGCCGCCGCGGTCGGCGCGACCATTTATTGGGGATCCGACGAGTCAGACCGCCAGCTGGTCGAGATCGCGAACGCGTTCCAGCACGCCCACGAGCTCGGCATGGCCACCGTGCTCTGGTGCTACGTGCGCAACCCAGGCTTCAAGAAGGACGGGGTCAACTACGAGACCGCCGCCGACCTCACAGGGCAGGCCAACCACCTCGGCGTGACCATCCAGGCGGACATCATCAAGCAGAAGCTCCCCGACACAAATCGTGGTTTCGAGGTCATCGGCTTTGGCAAGACCGCGCCAGCGGTCTACGAGAAGTCCTTCCAGCGTCCGATGAAAGAGGGGATCGAGCTGTTGAACGCGATCCAGGACGTGTACCTCAATCCCGCGGTGACCGTCGCCTGAAACTCGCATTTCTCGGCACGGGGTCCGCGTTCTCCCCAGAGCGTTATAACGGCGCCATCGTAGTCGAGGGTCGCGTGATGCTCGACGCCGGCGCTCCCCTGCTGCCGCACATGCATCGCCTCGGCATCCAGCCCATCGACATCGACGTCGTATTCCTGACACACTTTCACGGCGATCACACGCTCGGGCTGCCACCATTCGTCCTGCACCGCATCTTTGTCGACAAGCCGCGAGCGATCACCTTTGTCGGGCCGGACGGCATCGACAAGAGGCTTGAAGCGTTGTTCGAGCTCAGCTGGGGTGTGGACTGGAAGCCAGTGATGCTGCCGCGCTTCAAGGCCCGTTACGTCACCGCCCGCAAGCGGGGCCGTGTGGCAGGTCACGAGTACGAGACCGTCAGGCTCGACCACGGTTCGACCGGCTGCAATGGCTACCGCATCAAGTTCGGCGACCGGGTCCTCGCCTACTCGGGTGACACCGAGCCGACTGCGCCGCTTGACGCATTGGTGGACGGCGCCGATGTCGCGATCGTCGAGGCGACCGGTCCCGGCGACGTTTTCAGTCACATGAGCTGGGAGGCCGCCGCCGCCCTGAAGAAGCGCCACCCGAAGACGCGGTTCGTGTTCAACCATCTGTTCTCGGGCACGGTGACCGGGGCGGCGAAAGACCTGCAGGTGCTCGAAGTCTGAAGCCGAGCCCACCGGCGATCACCGGGCGGGCGCTCGTGGCCGCCGCGGTCGGCGGAATCACCGGGGCCCTCGTTCTGGGCGGATTCATCGGCCTCGGACTCATCCTCGACGACCGCGTCGCCAGCATCGTGCCGGTGATCGTCTTGAGCGCGGCCGGCGCCTACGCTGCGTGGCTGGTAGGTGTCATCGTTTTCGGAGCAGTGCGCGGTGGAGCCAACGGCCAGGAAGGCGAGGCGTGAGCCCCGAGTTCGTGTCCACGCGCTCTCGGATCGACAAGCTGGGCGTCAAGCCAGGAGCCAAGGTGGCGATCGTCGGCGTCGACGACCCCGACTTCTTGAAGGAGCTGCGTCAGCGCACGTCCGACATCACGCGCGGACGGCCTAGAGGTCAGTGCGACCTCGTGTTCCTGTCCGCTGACACGCGGACCGACCTGCGCCGCATCAACCAGGTGAAGTCGTGGATCGAGCCGAACGGAGCCGTGTGGGTCGTGCGTCCCAAAGGTGGCCGCAGCGAGCTGCGCGACACTGACGTCATCCAGGCCGGGCTCGACGCGGGCCTCGTCGACAACAAGATCGCGAGATTTTCCGACACGCACGGCGCGATGCGACTGGTGTATCGCATGAAGGACCGACCGCGATGACGATCTCGATTCGGCCCGCGACGCCGAACGACGTGCCGACGGTTGCGGTTCCTGGCCCAGCCCGGGCTGTACCTCGAGGACCTCTACGTGCCGGACTCGCACCGCGGCAAGGGCATAGGCAAATCGCTGCTGGTCCAGCTCGCGAAGATCGCGGTGGAGCGCAACTGCGGCCGCCTGGAGTGGGCGGTGCTCGATTGGAACGTCGACGCGATCGGCTTCTACGAGAAGCTCGGCGCCAAACCGAACTCCGAGTGGACGGTCTACCGACTGACGGGTGAGTCGCTCAGCGAGCTTGCCGGAAAATAAGCGCCTGATGGAAGTCCTCAACCCCAAGCCGCTCGAGACGCACCCCGGCGACAAGATCGTCATGTGGGCGCGCGGCCAGCTCGAGATCGCCGGCTCGATTCTCGACAACCCGGGCGGCGGCCTGGTCTTCGCGACCCAGACCATTGGCCAGGTGAGGGCGGGACTGCACGAGCGCGACGCCGAGCGCTGGGAGTCGGTGGTCGAGATGCTCGATCAGGCCGAGGATGCGGCGGTCCGTCGCGAGTTCGGCGACGCGCGCAAGCTCATCGACTCCGCGACCGGCCGGCTGGGTTAAGCCTCCCGCGCCGCTTCCAGCGTCTGCACGTATCCGGCCGCGCCATCGTGGCTGCCGATGGGAAGCACGCAGGGCAGCGTCACCCCCGCATCGCGGAAGCGGCCGAGCGATTCCTTGATCTGAGCCTCGTCGCCCAGAGCGGACAGGTCGTCGATCAGCGCGTCGCTAACATTTCCCGCGGCCAGCTCCTCCGCATACCCGCTGGCGTCCATCACCTTGCGGTAGAAGGGCAGGTTCGAATATCGCTCCACCACCTGGCGAAACACCGAGCGGGCACCATCCAGGTTGGTAGTGAGGCTGGTCTGGACCGACGCCACGATCTCAAAGCCCTCCATCGACTTGCCGGCCTTCTCTCGGCCTGCGCGCACGTGCGGCACCACGACCTCGCGGATGTACGACGGACCGCACATCCACAGCACCACCCCATCGGCAAGCTCGCCCGCGAGCTCCAGCATGCGCGGGCTCAGCGCCGAGATCATGATCGGCAGGGTGCTCCGCCGCGGCCCGGAGTAGGACCAGCGCGCGCTGAAGAATTTCCCGTCGGCAGAGGCGGAGCCGTCGGCCAGGCTGGCGCGGACGATCGACAGGTACTCACGCATCGCGTCCGCGGGATGCTCCAGCTTCAAGCCCCACATCGCTTCCACTGTGACCTTGTGGCTCACCCCGATGCCGAGGATGAAGCGACCCGCCGAAAGCTCGTCCAGCGTCGCAGCCATCTGCGCCATGGCGGTCGGATGCCGCGTGTATATCGGCAGAACGCCTGTGCCGAGTCGCACCCACTGCGTCGCCGCGGCGTAAGCGGCCAGCAGGACTGCGGCGTCCCGAGCGTCCGGCATCTGCGTGACCCAGACCGATTCGTAGCCGAGCCGCTCGGCCTCCTGCGCGCGCGAAACCGACTCGTCGAGGGTGCGCACCGCGTTGGTCAGCGCTGCGAGGCGGGCCATATCTCTAGGAATATATCCACGTGACGCTCCTGCAGGCGCTGTTCATGGGCCTGCTCCAGGGCGCCACCGAGCTGTTCCCGGTCTCGTCGCTGGGGCATGCGGTGCTCTTGCCGAGCCTCCTGCATTGGAGCTTCAAGCAGTCCGATTCGTCGTTTCTCCCATTTCTTGTGCTGCTGCACATCGGGACGGCGATCGCGCTGCTCATCCTCTACCGAGCGCAGTGGGTGTCGATCATTCGCGGCTTCTTCACCGCCGCGGTTCGCGGCAGCATCACCTCCGACTCGGAGCGCCTTGCGATGCTCCTGATGACCGGGACGCTGCCGGCGGCCGTGCTCGGAGTCTTTCTCGAGAGCCGCATCAAGGCGCTGTTCGCCAGCCCCTACGCCGCCGCCGCGTTCCTCATCGTCAACGGCGGCGTGATGCTGGCGGCGGAGCTGCTACGCCGGCGCGCCGAACGGCGCGCCTCGCTGGATGGCCGCCCCCGCGAACAGCAGGAAGAGCGATTCACCGACGCAGCCCACATCAGCTTCACGGCCGCCGCCATCGTGGGAGCGTGCCAGGCGCTCGCATTCATTCCCGGCATTTCGCGCTCGGGGGTGACCATCGCCGGCGGGCTGGTGGGAGGTCTTCGCCACACAGAAGCCGCGCGCTTCTCGTTCCTGCTCGCGACCCCGACGATCCTCGGCGCCGGCCTCCTCGAGGTGCCGCTGCTGTTTGCTCGCGGTGTGCCCCTGGCCGAGTACGTCCTGGCCGCCGTCCTGTCCGGGGTGGCCGCATACGGAAGCGCGAGATTCCTCTTGCGCTACTTCCGGTCGGGCCGGCTCGATCCGTACGGCTGGTACTGCATCGGCGCCGGGTTGATCGCCCTTGCTTTGCTAACGTTCAACCTGTGAGGTCAATGCCGCTGGCCGCGCTATTCGTGGTGCTTGCGATCGTGTTCGTCGTGGTCGGCGTTCTGTACGCGTTCGGGGTGCTGCAGATCGCAGTCAGCGATCCGGGCTCGCCACATCACTACACGCACGCGATCCTTTTCGCAGTCCTCGCGGTGGCGAGCCTGATCGCCGCCAACTTCACGAGACCGAAAACGGTCTAACTAGCGCGACACCCCCGCCAGGCGCTCGGGAACCTGTCGACCGCTGAGGTCTTTCTCGCCGACCCTGATGTCCTCGTGGTAAACCGCGTCCGCGTTGACCTTCCATGGATCCAGTGCCGAGCCGGTGGCGATCGCCCTGGCCACCAGCAGCGCGGTCATCATCGAGTGGTCCTGGTTGTTGTACTTGTGCATGCCGTTGCGGCCGGCCACGTGCAGGTTCGGCAGGCTCTTCGCCAGGTAATCCCTGATCACCTGTACGCGCGCCTGGTACACGTCGTCATAGACGGGGTAGGCCTTCTGCTGGCGCACGACCACTCCGTCGAAGACCGCTTCCGGCGGGCACATCCCAAGCTGCGCCAGCTCCTTGCGCGCAACGTCGATGAGGGCGGCGTCGTCCATCGTCCACAGGCCGTCGCCCTCGAAACAGAAGTACTCGAGCCCCAGGCACGTCTTGGTCTGGTCCGGCACCATGTCCGGGCTCCAGTTCTTGAAGTTCTGAATCCGTCCAACCTTGACCGACGGGTCGTGAATGTAGATCCAGTTGTCGGGGAAGAGGTCGGGCCGGTCGATCATGAGCGCGATCGAGATGAAGTCGCGGTAGCCCAGCTTGTTGGCGGCATCCAGCACCGGCGACGGCGGCGCCGGCTCCAGCAGGCGCACGAGCTCACGCATCGGGATGCTCGACACGAACTGCGACCCCGCGTATTCCTCCACGGCCCCGTCGTCGTTGCGGGCCACAACGGTTCGCACCATGCCGCCGCGGTGCTCGATCCGCAGGATCGTCCGGCCCATCAGCACCGGCCGGCCGCGTGACTCAAGGATGGACGTGACCCGTTCCCACATCTGCCCCGGCCCCAGCCTCGGGTAGCG
>VBFW01000117.1 GCA_005880525.1 Chloroflexota bacterium
CGAGTACCTCGAGCTCGAGTACGCCGAGGCCGACCGCCTGTTCGTGCCGGTCGAGAACCTGGATCGCATCCAGAAGTTCCTTGGCGGCGAGCAGCAGCCCACGCTGCACCGCCTCGGCACCGGCGACTGGACGCGGGCGCGCAGCCGCGCGAGGAAGGTCGTGCAGGACGTGGCCGAAGACCTGCTCAAGATCTACTCGCAGCGCGAGGCGCGGCCGGGCATCGCGTTCGCTCCCGACACCGCCTGGCAGCAGGAGCTGGAGTCGTCCTTTCAATATGAGGAGACGCCGGACCAGCTCAACGCGCTGGCGGAGATCAAGGCGGACATGGAGTCCGACCGGCCGATGGATCGCCTGCTGTGCGGCGACGTCGGCTTCGGCAAGACCGAGCTCGCGCTGCGGGCCGCGTTCAAGGCGGCCATGAGCGGCAAGCAGGCCGCGCTGCTGGCGCCGACCACGGTGCTGGCGCAGCAGCATTTCCACGTTTTCCGCGAGCGGCTGGCGAACTTCCCTGTGACGGTGGAGATGCTGTCGCGGTTCGTCGACGACGAGACTCAGGCGCGGACGATCGAGGGCTTGAAGGCGGGGCAGGTCGACATCGTCATCGGCACACATCGCCTCCTCCAGAAGGACGTGAGGTTCAAGCGCCTCGGCCTGCTGGTCGTCGACGAGGAGCACCGGTTTGGCGTCATGCAGAAGGAGCGGCTGAAGAAGCTGCGCACGCAGCTCGACGTGCTGTCGCTGTCGGCCACGCCCATCCCGCGCACGCTGCATATGGCCGTCGGCGGCATCCGCGACATGAGCGTGATCCAGACGCCGCCCGAGGAGAGGCAGCCGATCAAGACGTTCGTCACGGCGGATGAGGACAACCTCGTGACCGAGGTGCTTTCGCGGGAGCTCGAGCGAAGAGGCCAGGTCTTCTACCTGCACAACCGCGTGCGCACGATCCAGAAAGCCGCCGAGCGAGTGCGCAGGCTCGTGCCCAACGCGCGGGTTGCCATCGGCCACGGGCAGATGGCCGAGGACGAGCTGGCGCACGTGATGGTGGACTTCGAGGCGGGGAAGTACGACGTGCTGGTGTGCACGACGATCATCGAGTCGGGCCTCGACATCCCGAACGTCAACACGATAGTGGTCGAGCGAGCCGACCGGTTCGGGCTGGCCCAGCTGTATCAGCTGAGAGGCCGGGTCGGGCGCAGCGGGCGCCGCGCATACGCGTATTTCCTCTACGACCCGCGCCGATCGCTCACCGAGGGAGCCGACAAACGCCTCGACGTCATCTCCGGCCTGCACGAGCTGGGCCAGGGTTTCAAGATCGCGCTCCGCGACCTCGAGATTCGCGGCGCCGGCAATCTGCTCGGAACCGAGCAGCACGGCGCGATCGCCGCGGTCGGATTCGAGATGTACCTGCAGATGCTGCAGAGCGCGGTCAACAAGCTGCGCACCGGAGCCGACGAGAGCGCCGTCACCGACGTGCTGTCGACGGCGGAGATGAACCTCGAGCTTCCTCTCGACCACTTCATACCGCGCTCCTACATCCGCGACGAGAAGCTGCGCCTCGGCGCGTATCGCCAGCTCGCCGGGACGGAGGACGAGCCGGAGCTCGACGCCGTGCTGCGCTCGCTGATCGATCGCTATGGCCCCGGGCCCGACCAGCTGGACAACCTGGTCTACTCGCTGCGCGTGAAGCTGCGCGGGATGAGGATGGGCCTTCGCGGCGTGGTCGCAGAAGGCCACGACATCGTCATCCGCGTCGATCCGAAGCGCCTGCTCGACGTTGACGAGCTCAACCGGCGCATGGCGGGACGGCTGTCGATCGGCGTGAACCGAATCAAGATGCGGCGCCAGGGAGACGGCTGGCAGAAGGACCTGCTCACCCTGCTGGAAGAGATGACCGACCTTTACAGGTCCGCCAACCTGGCCGTGACAGAATCGCGAAGTGGCTGACGAAAAGCCTTACCCGCCCGGCATCACCTCGCTGTTCGAGGTCGTGGCACGGCTGCGCGCGCCGGACGGCTGCCCATGGGACCGCGAGCAAACGCACGAGTCGCTGCGCCCCTACCTGCTCGAGGAGACGTACGAGCTTCTCGAGGCGATCGACGCGGGCGACGACGCGAAGATGAAGGAAGAGCTGGGCGATCTTCTCCTGCAGGTGGCGATGCACGCCGAGATCGCTGCGCAGGAGGGGCGCTTCGACGCTGCGCAGGTCTCTGAGGCGGCGGCGGCAAAGATGGTCGCGCGACATCCCCATGTGTTCGGCGACGTGTCGGTCGCCAACTCCGACGAGGTGCTGCGCAACTGGGAGCACAACAAGGAGCGCGAGGCGCGCACGGCCGGTCGCGAGGATGAATCAGTGGTCGACCGCGTGCCCCCGACGCTGCCGGCGCTCGCCTGGACGCTCGGCCTGCAGAAGCGCGCGGCGCGCGTGGGCTTCGAGTACGCGTCGACGGCCGACAGCGCAGAGGCGGTCGCAGAGGAGGCGCGCGAGCTCGCCGAGGCGAAGGATCCGGCCGCGGCTTTCGACGAGCTTGGCGACCTGCTGTTCGCCGTGGTGTCGCTGTCGCGCCGGCTGAAGGTCAACCCTGAGGACGCGCTGCGGGTCGCGGGCCGGCGTTTCCGAAAACGGTTCGCGGCGATGGAATCTCAGCTGGTCAGCGAAGGAAAGTCGTTCCGCGACCTCGACACTGCAGAGCTGGCGAGTCGGTGGGACGAGGCACGCTGACCCGACAAACGCGAAACCGTTTGCTATAGTCGGCTCCCGCTCGCACGCCGAACGTCGCAGCCAACGATTCAGCATGAGACAGACCACCATCGCGCTCCCCCAGCCCGGCGTACCACGCCCCCGCCTTGTAGCCGCGAGGCGCACCATCGTCCTCGGTGTCCTGCTGTGCGCGGCCGGGTGGGCCGCGCTCGCTTACGCCCAGGAGGCGTTCCTGGGGCACAGGCTGAGCCAGCAGGTGAGCGACCTGCGCCATCAGAACGAGGTGCTGGCGGCGCAGAACCAGGGGTATCACCGCGACATCTCCGCCATCAACTCGGGCGCCGCCGACGAGGAGGAGGCGCGTCGCAACGGTTACTCCAAGCCGTACGAGCATGTCTACCTCGTGACGGGCACACCAAGCCCCGCACCACCATCGCCGAAAGCGACTCCGAGTCCATGACCTGGAATAACTGACGTCTCAGAGGCTCCAAAAAGACGCGGGTATAATCGGACTCGCGGAGTGGAGCAGCGGCAGCTCGTCGGGCTCATAACCCGAAGGTCCTTGGTTCGAATCCAAGCTCCGCAACCACCTTCTCAGGTGCTGGTCGAAGTCCACCGCCTTCGCACACCCGGCGACGCGGTTCCCTTTCTGCCAGCTCGTCCCTCGCTTCCTGGGCACCAGGAAGCGGCAGCTATACTCCGCGAGGGTAACGAGTGAACAAGAGAAAGAAGGTCGCGCTGGCCAAGCGCAGGCTCAAGAAAAGGAAGCTGAAGGCGCGGGCCGGGGCGGCGCGCTAGGATTCCACGGCCCTGGTGCCGTAGCTCAGGTGGTAGAGCGCGCGACTCATAATCGCGTTGTCGCTGGTTCGAGTCCAGCCGGCACCACCATGCCCGACGCAGTCATCGGCGCGATCCGTGCCACCGACCTCCTCGCGAAGAGCGAGCGCTTGCTGGTCGCTTTCTCGGGCGGGCACGACTCCACAGCGCTTCTACTTGCCCTCCGCGAGGAGGGCCACGACATCGTGGCCGCGCACTACGACCACGCGCTGCAGGAGGGCTCGGCGCTGGTGGTCGACCACGTACGCCATCTCTGCGAGATGCTCGGCGTGCGTCTGATCATCGAGCGGCGCAGCTCCCCACTGACCAGGGGCTCGGTGCAGGCCGCGGCGCGCACGCTGCGGTATGAGTTTCTCGAGCGCGCGGCGGCCGATGTGCCCGCCGCGAAGATCGCGCTGGCGCACACCGCCGACGACCTGATTGAAGGCGCGGCCATGCACCTGCTGCGCGGGTGCGGCCTTGCCGGTATGCGCGGGATGCCGGCGATGCGCGGCCGTTTCGTGCGGCCGCTGCTGAGCGTCTGGCGGAGCGACGTCATGGCTTACCTCGAAAGCAGGGGAGTGGTCGCCCTCGAGGACCCTGCGAACTCCAACCTTTCTTATGCGCGGGTGCGGATGCGCAAGCTGGTGCTGCCCGCGCTGGAGCGCGACCGCCCGGGCATCGTCAGGCGCCTGCACGCGGCGGCGTCGAGCGCGGCGGCGATGCACGAATCCATCAGCGCTCAGGCCGGCGGCACGCGCTCACGCGAGGCCATCAAGTCGATGACGCCGGCGATCGCGGGCGAATGCATGCGCACGCTGTACGCCGAGGCGGGGGGGCGCCTGCCCTCGCTGAGCCGCCGCCAGCTCGAGGCCATGGTCCGGCTGACGGCCGGCGAGCGAGGCGGGACAGGGATCGACCTGCCTGGCGGTCTCAGGTTCCGGGTGGTCGGATCACGTGTGGAGGTCGTTCCGCGCGTTCCCCTTTTGGTGGAGGCTGTCCTCAGCGTCCGCTCCTGCACCGGCTGCAGCGAGTCCGGCGCCGTTCACCTGAAGCCGGGCCTGGAGCTGACGCTCGGTCACCGGCGGCCGGGCCTGCGCATGCGGCCCGCCGGCGGTGCTGGCACCCGCAAGCTGCAGGACATCCTGGTAGACGCGCGGGTGCCGCGCGAGGAGCGAGACGTCCTGCCGCTGGTGTTCGCGGGGGATCGGCTGGCCTGGGTGCCGGGCGTTGCGATCGACCGGGATCTGCGGTCGGCGCCCGGCGAAACCGCACTGCACGTAACGGTCACACGTATCCTGTCCGACAGGAACCCGCAAATGCCAATGCTAAAATCGCCCGACAGCCCTCTAGGAGATCCGAGTTGAGCCGCTTCCCCCGCTCCAGCCTGTTCTATTTCGCACTGGTCGTCGTACTCGGCCTTGTGTTCTGGTTCACCTACCAGTCGATCCAGGGCAACCAGAACTCCAACGAGTGGTCGTACTCCGCCCTCCTCTCGAACATCAACGACGGGAGTGTCAAGACGGTCGAGGTGAAGGGCACCGACGCCGTCGCCACCGACAACAACGGCACCAAGCACAACGTGACAGTGCCGGACTGCTCGAGCAGCAGCAACGACTGGTGCACCCAGTACGCGTCCAAGACTGTCATCAAGCTCGACAACAACAACAGCGGCACGTACCTGCTGAGCGTCCTGCTGCCGAACATCATCCTGGTCGTCCTGATCGCCGCCTTCATGTGGTGGGTGCTCAGGCAGACCCAGAGCGGCAACAACCAGGCGATCTCGTTCGGGCGGTCGCGCGCACGCATGATCGCGGGCGACAAGCCGGCCATCACGTTCGCCGACGTGGCGGGCGTCGACGAGGCCAAACAGGAGCTATCCGAGATCGTCGAGTTCCTGAAATATCCTGAGAAGTTCGTGGCCCTCGGCGCGCGCATACCGAAGGGCGTGCTGCTCGTCGGGCCTCCTGGCACGGGCAAGACGCTGCTGAGCAAGGCAGTCGCCGGTGAGGCGGGCGTGCCGTTCTTCTCGATCTCCGGCTCCGAGTTCGTCGAGATGTTCGTTGGCGTTGGCGCCAGCCGCGTCCGCGATCTCTTCGACCAGGCCAAGAAGAACTCGCCCTGCATCGTGTTCGTGGACGAGATCGACGCGGTCGGCCGCCAGCGCGGCGCCGGCCTCGGCGGCGGTCACGACGAGCGCGAGCAGACCCTCAACCAGCTGCTGGTCGAGATGGACGGCTTCGACACCAACACTCACGTCATCGTCATCGCGGCCACCAACAGGCCGGACGTGCTGGACCCGGCGCTGCTGAGGCCGGGGCGTTTCGACCGCCACGTGACTCTGGACCGGCCGGACATCAAGGGCCGCCGCGCCATCCTCGACGTGCACGCGCGCAACAAGCCGCTCGACTCGACTGTCGACCTGGACGTGCTCGGCCGCCAGACGCCAGGATTCAGCGGCGCGGACCTCGCGAACCTGATCAACGAGGCGGCGATCCTTGCCGCGCGCGCGAACAAGAAGGTCATCGGCATGGACGAGCTCGAGGAGGCGATCGCGCGCGTGATCGCCGGCCCTGAGCGCAAGAGCCGCCGCATCTCCGACCACGAGAAGGAAGTGATCGCCTACCACGAGACCGGTCACGCGCTCGTGATGAAGGCGCTGCCGCACGCGGACCCGGTGCACAAGGTCTCGATCATCTCCCGCGGCATGGCGCTGGGCTGGACGCTCAGCCTTCCAGCAGAGGACAAGTACCTCATCTCCAAGGACGAGCTCATGGACCAGATCGCGGGCATCATGGGGGGCCGCGTCGCGGAGGA
>VBFW01000118.1 GCA_005880525.1 Chloroflexota bacterium
GATCAGCCTGCGGGCTGCGTATCCGATCATCTGGCGCTTAAGCGGATCTTAACACCCATTTGGCCACCCCTCCAAGGGGATAACGAGGGGGCGGCCGGTGTGGCCGCCCCCTTTGGAAACGCGTGCTATCGGCTTAGGCCTTGCCCTTCGTGTTGAACCAGTCGGCCGCGTTGCAGACGGCCAGGCAGGTGTTCACACTCGCGGCGAAGTTGCCGAAAGTGGTCGAGTGCGTGAAAACGTCAGGTCGCTCGTACAGCTCGATGGTCGGAAGGTAGTCCTTCCACTCGGTCTGTACTTTCTTGTAGATCTCGACGCGCTTGTTGATGTCGACTTCCTGCGCGCCCTGCTGGCACAAGGTGTCCAGCTGCGAGTCGTTGGCCCGGGACCAGTTCTGACCCGACGGGCTAGCGTCGGTCGGGATCTGGCTTGACTCAACGGTCGAGCACCACGAGTCCGGGTCTGGCGCCCAGTTGTTGGCGTACATACCCATGTCGTAGTTGCCTGTCGCGAGGATGCCGCCGCCCTTGAAGTCGTTGAAGAACTGACCGGCCGGCCAGTTCTTGACCGTGACGGTGGCACCGATTTCGGCCCAGTTCTTGATCAGCTGCTCCTCCTCCGCAGCCCGCTGGCTGTTGCCGGAGGTGGTGCTGATTACCCAGGCAAGCTTCTTGCCGTTCTTGCTCCGGGTGCCGTCCGAACCCTTGACCCAGCCATCGCCGTCGAGCAGCGAGTTGGCCTTGGTCACGTCCCGCTGCCAAGCGGGAATGTCTTTGTCGAAGTACGGCGAGAGCGCACCGACGAACGGCCCGTTCATCGGCTTGCCGATGTTGTGAACCAGCGAAGTGTTGATCGTGGTCTTGTCGATCGCCAGCGCGACGGCCTGGCGCAGCGGCTTGTCGCCGTTGAACACGGTGGGCTGCCCGTTGTGCTTGTCCAGGTTGATGGTCAGAAACTCATCCAGCAAACCAGTCGCGGCGACAGTGGTGTAGCCGGTGATGTTCTGCAGAGCCGGGAGATCGTTGGCGATCAGGTCCAGCCCGAGGTCGCTGTCGCCTGCCTTCAGGCCCGCGATCTGGGAAGGCTTGTCACCGTAGATCTTGTAGATCAGCTTGTCGAGGTAGGGAGCGTGGCCGAAGAACTCAGCTCCTGAACGGCCCGCGGCGTAGTTCGGGTTGGGAACCATCACGACCTGGGCGGCTGGCCCGGGGGTGAAGTTCTGCACCATGTACGGCCCGCTGGTCGCGGTCGGGTTGGTCGTGAAGTAGGAGTTGGTCGCCCAGTCAGCGTGCTGAACGCTGGTCAGGACGTGCGACGGCACGGGCGTGAAGTCCATGGCCGCGAGGAACGACGCGTAGATGCCGGAAGTCAGCGGCGCGCTGTTGCCGCATCGCTTGCCGGTGTCGTCGGGTCCGAAGTGCCACACCTCGACGGTGTCGCTCTTGTCCTCCACGGACGCCACCGAGCTGTATCCGAGCTGGCTGGCCGCGCCAGTCGTCGGGTCGCAGATGGCGTTGATCGTGAAGCTGAGGTCCTTGGTGGTCAGCGGCTGTCCGTCAGACCACTTGAGGCCTGACTTCAGCTTGATCGTGACATCCATGTGGGTGTCGTCGATCTTCTTGACGTCACCGTTGGCAACCGACGGGACCTCCGAAAGCATGTCTGGGATGGCGTTGTTCTGGGGGTCGAAGAACCACAGCTGCGCCCAAAGCGGTCCGGTCGCCACCTCCTGGGTGGTGGCCGCCGTCGACGACAGCACGTTCAGGTCCTGGACCGGCTCCCAGTCGGAGTAGACCAGTTGCCCACCCTTGACTCCGGCTACCGGTTTGTAGCTGGACAGGATGGACGTCCCGGTCGGTGATCCGGACGACCCACATGCCGCCGCAAGGCACAACCCCACGGTCGCGAGCGCGAGCGCTCGAAAGCGGATTCCAAACTGCATACGCGTCTTACCTCTCTGGTTGTTCCTGCAGCCTTCTTCCCGCAATTTGCAGCCACGATGCGGGGCGAGAGTGCGCCGGATGCAGGTCTTACTCACACGGCCTCTTTGGCCAATATGAATTCTGTTGCCCGCGCCCAAATGGTGTCAAGTCACGATACGACTTCCTCCCGAACGCCTGTTCGAATCCAGGCTTGGCAATCGTGGCCGGGAGGGGGCCTGCCCCCTTGTGCCCTCAGTGGCCGGCGACGTAAATGCGGTCCGGGAACAGCTGCCCCGGCCACTCGTCCACCGAGGTGGCCGTCAGACCTTTCACGTACGGCTCGACCAGGTACCACCTGACGCTCTGGGCCAGGAAGGCGACCGGGGAATCGCTCAAGAGCAATCTCTGGGCCTGCGAGTACTCGGCGTCGCGACGGCTGGCCTGGATGTCTGTCGCCGCGACCGCGACGAGGCTGTCGTACCTCGAGTTCTGGTACAGCGAGTAGTTGTATGAGTTCGTCGTGGTGAAGATCTGAAACCAGTCGGCCGGGTCCGGATAGTCGGCGTTCCAGCCGAGCGGGCCGGCGATGTCAAAGCTGCCGTTCTCGAGCTTCGCCCCCAGCGCGACACGGTCGAGAGGGTCGAGCGCGATGTCGGCGCCAAGATTCGTCTTCAGCTGATCGTGCACGTACTGCGCCGTCAGCTTGGCGAAGTCCAGCGACTTGTCATACGAGAACTTCAGCCCTGACAGCTGCGCAGCACTCACGCCGGCGGCCGCGAGTGTCGCGCGGGCTTTCGAGGCGTCGAACTTCTGACTCGGCGCCAGCTCTGGCGCGTAACCGCGCATGCCTTGCGGAATGAAGGTCTCCAGCGGCCGGCCTTGACCCTGAAACACCTTGTTGACGAATCCGCTCCGATCAATGGCCTCGGCCAGCGCCTGGCGAACTCGCGGGTTCGAGAGCCTCGGCGATGTAACTCGGAACGCTATCCAGTAGACCGTCAGCGCGGGTGACCTCACGACGTTCTTGCTCAGTGATCGGTCGGCCGCCACAGTCTCGGCCTGCGCAGGCTGCACCGTCATGACGTCGATGTCACCCGACTCATATTTCGCGAGCGCGGCGGCGCCGTCGTTGATGATGTCGAACTCGATCGACGTGAGCGTCGGCTTTGGTCCCCAGTAGTGCGGGTTCGGCACCACCGTCAGCTCCTCGTTGGCCACTTGCTTCGACAGCTTGAATGGCCCGTTGCTGACGAGAGTGCCGGGTGAGGTGCTCCACTTGTCGCCGTACTGCGTGACGATGTCCTGCCTGATTGGCGCCCCGGCCGGCATGGCCGCGAGCCAGATGAAGGCCGGGTCCGGGCGGCTCAGCGTCACCTGGAACGTGCTGTCGTCCAACGCTTTGAGGCCGAGGCTCTGCAGCGCGCCGTCGATGGTTCCCGCGTCACGCTGCGGGTCGAGGATCGCAACCGTGTCACCGTTGGCGATCGCGCTGGCAAAGAACGTCGCCTCGGGAGAGGCGAGGCGAGGGTCGATCAAGCGGCGCCATGCGAAGACGAAGTCCTGCGCCTTTACTGGCTGGCCGTCCCAGTACTGCGCGTCCTTCCGCAGGTGGAAGACGTACACGGTTCCGTTGTTGGTGACTTCGTAGCTCAGGGCCGCCGCGGACGTCACGCCGGTTGTGTCCGGCGTGGGCCTGAGCAGCGGCTCTGCGATGACGCGCAGGACGGAGCGTTCGAATGCGTACTGGACCTGCCCGGGGTCGAGCGACTGCGGTTGGTCGTCGATCGCTACACGAAGCGTCTGCGACTTGGCTAGACGCGGCCCCTGCGCGAGATTGGCGCTGGTGCACGACGTCGCAAGCACCGTGATGGCGAGCACCGCCGCGGCAACGGCGCGCGTGGAAATCAGCCTAGGAGTCAATCGAGGCCATGATAGGCCGAGGTTCCCTCTGCCAAAAAGAAGGGGCTACCCTTGGCGGGCGCCCCCTGTGCACGTACCGTGACTGTATCCCAAATTCGCCAGTAACGCCACCCCCACCCGATTTGTATACAAAAGCGCTTTATTCGGCCCCGGAAGCGCGCGCTTGTATACAGACGCGTGGTTCCCCGCCCGCAAGTCCCACATAAATAGAAAGGAGGGGGCCGTCTCCGGCCCCCTCCTCAATGTCGAGCTGACTAGACGCTCAGCGTTTCCAGGTCAATCGGCTCCTCCTCGAGGATCCGAGCAGCCTGCTCCCGCTGCTTCTTGTAGTAGTCCAGCCCGGTCCCGGCCGGGATGAGCTTGCCGATGATCACGTTCTCCTTCAGGCCCCGCAGCCGGTCCACCTTGCCGCTGATCGCGGCCTCGGTCAGGACCCGCGTGGTCTCCTGGAAGGACGCTGCCGACAGCCATGACGTCGTGTTCAACGCGGCCTTGATGAGGCCAAGCAGCACTGTCTGCGCCGTCGCGGGCTCACCGCCCTCGGCCAGCGCTCGCGCGTTGCCCTCCTCGTACTCCCACTGCGACACGATCTCGCCAGGCAACAGGCCTGTGTCGCCGGCCGAGTCGACGCGGACCTTCCGCATCATCTGCCGGACGATCACCTCGATGTGCTTGTCGTTGATGTCCACGCCCTGTGAGCGGTACACCTTCTGGACCTCGTCCACGAGGAACGTCTGCACCGCCTCCTTGCCGAGGATGTGGAGCAGCTCCTGCGGAGAGATCGACCCTTCGGTGATCTGCTGGCCCGCCTTGATCAGCACCTTCTGACCGTCGCGCCGGTCGAGCTCGGGACGGATGCGGACCTGGTGCGGAATCGGGTACTCGCGCACCTCTTCGTCGAGGGTGCGCACCGAGATCTCCTTGGCGGTCACGTGGGCCTTGCCCGCGTGCCGCGTTCGAGTCGCGTTGCCCTTGGCGTCGCGCGCGACCTCCTGGCCTTCCATGACGTCGTCGCCGTTCTTCACGGCGGCCTGCATCTTGGCGTCCAGCGGGTACGAGACCTCGAACTCCTCCTTGGAGGTCACGCGCACCTTGCGCGAGCCTTCCTGGCGGATGATCTCGAGCTCGCCGTCGATCTCGGAGATGATGGCCTTGCCCTTCGGGATGCGAGCCTCGAACAGCTCCTCCACGCGGGGCAGGCCCTGGGTGATGTCCACCCCGGCGACACCGCCGGTGTGGAACGTGCGCATCGTGAGCTGCGTGCCCGGCTCGCCGATCGACTGCGCGGCGATCACGCCGACCGCCTCGCCGATCTCGACGATCTTGCCGGTGGCCAGGTTGCGTCCGTAGCAGGTGCGGCAGACGCCCTCCCGGGCCTCGCAGACCAGGATCGAGCGCACCTTGACCGGCACGCCGGCCGCGATGATCTCCCGCGCATTGTCGTCATTGATCGAGGCGCCCATAGCGACCAGCACCTTGCCGCCGACGGTGATGTCCTCCGCCGCCACGCGCCCGGCGATCTTCTCGAAGATCGGCTCGTTGCGCGCGCGCTCGGGGCTGATGTCGCGGACCCAGATTCCGTTGGTGGTGCCGCAGTCCTCCACGCGCACGATCACGTCCTGCGCGACGTCGACCAGACGCCGTGTCAGGTAGCCGGAGTCGGCGGTTCGGAGGGCGGTGTCGGCCAGTCCCTTGCGCGTGCCGTGCGTCGAGATGAAGTACTCGAGCACGGTCAGGCCCTCGGTGAAGTTGGCCTGGATGGGCAGGTCGATGATCCGGCCGGTGGGGTCGGCCATCAGGCCGCGCATGCCCGCCAGCTGGCGAATCTGCTGGATGTTTCCGCGGGCGCCCGAGCCCATCATCATCCAGATCGGGCTGAACTTGTCGAAGGCGGCCTCGGTGGCGCTGCCCACCTCTTCGTATGCCTTCTGCCACAGCTCGATCACCTTGCGGTAGCGCTCGTCGTCGGTCATCACGCCGCGGCGGTACATCCGCTCGACGTCCGCGACCTCCTTCTCGGTGGCGTGGATGATCTGCCACTTCGTGTCCGGGTGCGGGATGTCCATCGCGGACACCGTGATTCCCGCCTTGGTGGCGTAGCGGAAGCCCAGCCGCTTGATGTCGTTGACGACGATGGCGGTGACGTCGCTGCCGTAAAGCCGGAACAGCTCGGCCACCAGCGTGCGCAGCAGCTTGCGGTCGTAGTGCGCGTTCTGGAACGCGAGCAGCTTCATATGAGGCTCGAGTGGTTCCTTGCCGATCGGCAGGGGCTGGTTGAAGACCACGCGACCGGGCGTGGTGATCAGTAGCTCGTCGGTCGAGCCCGCGTTGTCTGCCGAATGCTTTCTCGCGACGTGCAGTCGAATCCAGTCCTGGAGCTTGACGACCTTCGCCTCCAGCGCGAGGAGGACCTCGTTCTGGTTGCTGAAGGTCCGCAGCTTCTGGACCGCGTCGCCGCTCGGCTTCTCGCCACGCGCGGCGGTGAGCCAGTAGCAGCCAAGGACCACGTCCTGGGTCGGCGCCACCACCGGGTGGCCGTCGGCCGCGGAGAGGATGTTCTGCGAGGACATCATCAGGTTTTTGGCCTCGGCGATGGCTCCGCTGAAGAGCGGCACGTGCACGGCCATCTGGTCGCCGTCGAAGTCGGCGTTGAAGGCCGCGCACACGAGCGGGTGGATCTGGATCGCGGATCCTTCCACCAGCACGGGCATGAACGCCTGGATGCCCAGGCGGTGCAGGGTCGGGGCGCGGTTGAGCAGCACCGGGTGGTCGCGGATGACCTCGTCGAGGACGTCCCAGACCTCGGTCCTGCTGCGCTCCACCATGCGCTTGGCGGACTTGATGTTGGTCGTATAGCCCTTGTTGACGAGCTCTCTCATCACGAAGGGCTTGAACAGCTCGAGGGCCATCTTCTTGGGCAGGCCGCACTCGTGCAGCTTGAGCTCCGGGCCGACCACAATGACCGAGCGGCCCGAGTAGTCCACGCGCTTGCCGAGCAGGTTCTGGCGGAACCGGCCCTGCTTGCCCTTCAGCATGTCGGACAGCGACTTCAGCTTGC
>VBFW01000119.1 GCA_005880525.1 Chloroflexota bacterium
CGGTCGCCGGTCCGAGCACCACGTTGACGACGCCCTCCGGCAGGCCGCCCTCGATGAGAGCCTCGATGCAGGCCAGCGTTGACAGCGGTGTCGTGCTGGCCGGCTTGAGGACGACGGTGTTTCCCGCCGCGATCGCCGGCGCAACCTTGTTGGCCGCGAGCGTCAGCGGAAAGTTCCAGGGCACGATCGCGCCGCACACGCCGATCGGCCTGCGGACGACGAGCCCGTAGGTCGTCGTGTCCGGCAGCGACACGTGCTCGCCATGGACTTTGTCCGCGAGGTCGGCGAACCAGGCAATGTTCTCTCCGAATCGCTGCGCCTCGATGCGTGACTCGAGCAAGGTCTTGCCCTGCTCCTTGGTGAGGATGGGTGCGATCTCCTCGACCTTGGCCAGCATGTTCCGCGCGGCCTTGTGAAGGATCTCGGCGCGTTTGTTTGGCGCGAGCTTCGACCACGTGATGAACGCCTTCGCCGCCGCCTGCGCCGCGCGGTCCACGTCCGCGACGTCGCCGAATGGAACCTCGTCGACCACCTCGCCGGTGGCCGGGTTGCGTACCTCGTAGGTCTTGCCGGACGCGGCCTTGGTCCTTTCGCTTTCGATGATCATCGTCGCCATGCGAATAATGGTGGCATGACTGTGAAACTCGAGAAGGAAGGCAAGGTCGGCGTCATCGTCCTGGACCGCCCGCCGGCCAACAGCTACGACTACGCATTCCTACGGGAATTCGCGAGCGCGATCGACGACGCGCGCGCTGATGGAGACGTTCGGAACGTCGTCGTCACGAGCGCTTCTGAGAAGTTCTTCTCGGCCGGCGCCGACGTGGCTCAGTTTGCGGCCGGGACCGCGCGACAGCGCTTCATGACGGCTCTGCTCGCGCACGAGGCGTTTCGCAAGATGGAGACGTCGCCGCTGATTTTCGTCGCCGCCATTTCCGGCCACTGCCTCGGCGGCGGCTTCGAGCTGGCGCTGGCATGTGACCTGCGCTTTGCCGCCGAGGGCGGCTACCAGATTGGCTTGCCCGAGGTGAACCTGGGGCTCTTCCCCGGCTCCGGCGGCACGCAGCGCCTGCCACGGCGCATCGGGCTGGCGAAAGCGATCGACTTCATCGCCAACGCGACCACGCTCAAGCCCGCCGAGGCGAAGGAGGCGGGACTCGTCGACCGGCTGTTCCCCGATGCGGCCGCGTGCCGCGCTGGGGCGATCGAGTACGCGGCCAAGCTGGGCGACGGCCCCAGCGTGGCGATCGGCCACGCCAAGCTCGCCGCCACGCTCGGTTACGGCGGGCCGATCGACGTGGGGCTGGCGCTCGAGCGCGAGGCGATCGGTCGCGTCTTCGTCAGCGAGGACGCGGACGAGGGCATCAAGGCTTTCACGGAGAAGCGCAAGGCGTCGTTCAAGGGGCAGTAGCTGACGGCCCCACCTAACCTCCCCACACGGTGGGGAGGGACTAAGATGTGCTCGCATCAAAAACAAGGAGGCGAAGTCAAATGGCTGAAGTTGTCGTGACCGTCACTGCCCGGCCGTCGGCCGCCTCCGGAGGCGCCTTCTAGAGCTCCTCGTCTGGCGGACCGACCTGTCCGCCTGTCATTCCGAGGAGTTCTGCGTTGTCCACGCATTTCAATTCCCGGCTCGCATCGCTGGGCTGGGACACATGGTTCGAACAACGCTTCGAGTCATTCGCCGCCGAGGGCCTGCAGCCCGCGCGCATCGCGGCCGACTACGGAGCCGAATATCTCGTTCACAGCGCGTCCGAGACCACCCGCGGCGTCCTCGGCAGGCGCCTGCGCTCAGAGAGCACCGTGGTGCCGTCGGTGGGTGACTGGGTGGGTGTGCTTCCGCGCGCCTGGGACACGCCTGCGGTGATCCACGCAGTCGTCGAGCGTCGGACATCTTTCTCGCGGAAGGTCGTTCACCGGGAGACGCGCGAGCAGGTGCTCGCAGCGAACGTCGATGTGGCCTTCGTTGTCGCGACGGCCGGGGACGCGAACGTACGGCGGATCGAGCGCTACCTCGCCATGGCCTGGCAGAGCGGTGCCATGCCAGCCGTGGTGCTGACCAAGTCGGACCTCACCGAGTCGCTCGACGACATTCGCGTCGAGATCGAGGCTGTGGCCGCGGGCACGCCAGTCGTCGCCACGAGTGCGGTCACCGGCGAGGGTGTCGATGAGATGAACCTGCAGCTGGCCGGGTCGCGCACCGGCGTCCTGCTCGGGCCGTCAGGAGCAGGCAAGTCCACGCTGATCAACCGCATGGCCGGTGCTGACGTGATGCAGACGCGCGAAGTTTTCCGCACAGGGGAAGGCCGGCACATGACCTCCCACCGAGAGCTCATCGAGCTGCCGGGCGGCGGCATGATCATCGACACGCCAGGGCTGCGCGAGGCTCAGCTGTGGGTCGGAGAAGGTGCGCTCGACAGCCTGTTCGAGGACATCGAGGCGCTCGAGCTGCGGTGCCGATTCCCCGATTGCGAGCACCGCACCGAACCGGGCTGCGCCATCAAGGCCGCTCTCGCCGACGGGTCTCTCGATTTAGGTCGTCTTGACAGCTATCGCAAGCTGCAGCGCGAGCTGCGATCAGTCGCTGCGCGAAGCGACGCTCGCCTACGTGCAGACGAGCGTCGCAAGTGGAAGCAGATAACGGTCAACAATCGCGCCCGGGAGCGCTACTTGCGCCGGTGAATTCCGTCCCAGAAAGGAATCCTGCCCTTCGAGATCCGGTCGAGGATCCGATCGGCCTGCGCCTGCGTGATCTGCTTGTGGTCGACGAGCTGTGCCAGGCGCGGCTTCAGGTTGGCGGCGAGCTTCTTTGCGAACTCGTCCTTGTTGATGTGCCTGTCGTTGGCCAGGTCGGAAACCTTCTGACCCTTCTTCAGGTCGGCGATCAACGTCCCCTCTGGGATGCCGAGGACGTCCGCCTCTGACTCGAGGACGGCCTGGCGGACGAGCTTTCGGTCGGCGTGACGGTCGGTGGTCGAGGTCGACGTTGCGGGACTCGGGCTTGGAGTGGCAGCCTGGGCGAGCGTGCCGGCCACTCCCATGCTGAGCACTGCGGCGGCGGCGCCACTGCCCAGCAACTTGACGGCGGCTGCTGTGAACGGGGTCATCGTGCACTTCTCCTCATTGGTTGCATTTGCCCTTGTCGGGCGAGCATCACGATGAGGAGCGGCTGTCAGACGATCGTGAGCCGCCTTTCAGCCTTTTGTAATGGCCGTCGGGTGCTTTGGCTCGTAGACGCCCAGCTCACCGCCGCCGGGCAGCTGGATACTCACGAGCCGGCCAAACCTGAGGTCAGCGACCGGCTTTTTGATCTGCACGCCCTTCTGCTTCAGCTCGGATACCGTGGCCTCGATGTCGTCGCACATGAGATACAGCTCATGGCGGCCGCCCATGTCGTCGGGATGCACGGCGACCTCTGACGGCGGCAGCGCGAAGATCAACCAGCCCCCGCCGGCATCGACAGAATCGAAGCCGAGGACGTCGCGGATGAAGGCGCGGTCGGCCTCGGCATCACGGCTGTAGATGATTGCGTGAGCGCCGATGATCACTGCGATCCCACCGTCGACCGCTGGCGAATCTCGCGGAGCTCAGCCGCGGTTGGAGGCGGCGTCTCGCCGACGTCCGCGCCGACACTTACATCCCAGCCCGTCATTTCGCGCACTTCCGCCAGCGTACTTCCCGGATGCACCGTGTCGACGTAGGCCTCACCACCCCCGGACGGAAAACGAAAGACGCACAGGGTCGTGATGATGGCCGCCGGGCCCCCGCCTAGCAGGCCATGGCGCCGGCGCCAGTCGGGAGAGCCGTCGCCATGACCCGGCGAGGTGATGAACGAGACGCGCTCGACCAGGCGGCGCCGCTCGTGGGTCATGAGCGTCACCCACCTCCGGCTCAGGATCGCGATGTCCGCGCCTCCCCCGCTCCCCGGCAGCTTCACTCGCGGCCGCTCCGGCGGGCCCACGTACGAAGTGTTGAGGTTGCCGTAACGGTCGACCTCCGCGCCGCCGATGAATCCGAGGTCGACCCCGCCCTGAGCCATCAGCGCCATCACGTTCGACATGCGCGTTGCCCACAGCGCGCCGGCGACGTTGGGCGGGTCGCCCATGGTGCCGAGGTACGAGCTCGCCGCGTGATCGCGCATGAGACCGACCTCGAACAGGCCGCGCGCGTTCGGCGCGTGCGTGTTGCGCGCAACCGCGTACGCAACGATGGGCAGCCGCATGCCAACGAAAACCAGCTCGCGGTCGCGAATCTCGCGCGCTGCGACAGCGATCATCAGCTCCTGCGATGTGTATGCGTCACTCATCGGCGAAGTTCACGGGCTCGGACGGCCGGTTGCCGGTGATGAGGATCGAATCGACTTCGACCATCGTCATGTACGTCTTGCGATCGGGCACGTCGAGCACCCAGCGCTTGAGCCACGCCTCGTAGCCCTCGCGCGTTCGCGATTCGGCCGCGTAGGCGTTGTCAAGCGCGTGGTCGCGCTTCCAGAAGCCCTGCACCGGCGAGGGATGCGCGCCGCCCGGCTCGTGCACGACAGCGACCACCTTCGTCTCCGGCAGCAGGATGCGGTTCGGATCGCTCAGCGTCACCGCTGGGTCCACCAGCTCCTCGCACGAGATGATCACGCGCTCGGCTGCCAGTCCCGCCTCCTCACTGATTCCCAGCGGGCCCCATGCATGCGCGCGGCCCTGCGCGTCGCAGCGCTGGACGTGGAGGATGGTCACGTCGGGCCGCACGGCGCTTATGTGCACCAGCCCGTCGACTTCTCTGACGTTCGGATTCGTGCGCAGGATGTCGCTGCCGAGCAGCGTCCGCGCGGGCAGGAAAGGCACGTTCCAGGCCGCAGCCCAGAGCGCCATCGAGATCGAGAAATTCGTATGGTCGTGGATCTCTATCGACCGAGGGATTCCCTGCTCGGCCGCGCGCCGGTAGCAGTGGCCAAGCCCCTCCGAGACATTGCCCACCCACGCGGCGGTGATCCGGCGAACGCAGCCGGCGCCGATGAGCTCGTCGAAGAGCGAGTCCGAGATCGGTCCGACGAGCTCGAGGTCCTGGCGGCGCTGCCGTATCAGCTCATGGCCGGCGGCGAACGGGATCAGCGGCTCGAGCGAGGTGCCAAGGGCGACGGTCGCGCCGTCCGCGACGAAGCGATCGATGGCCTCGGCCATCGTCATGACCTTGCTCAACCTGTTTTTGTGCACAAATGCAGGTTATCCGCGCTTGATATCAGGATTTTGTGCGCAAAAGCATTGGCCGCTCACCTGACCAGAGAGTCGATGTAACCCCGGTAGTTGCGCTCGACCTCGGTCATCGAGTCGCCGCCGAATTTCTCGAGGAACGCCGCCGCCAGCGTCAGGGCCACCATCGCCTCGCCGATCACGCCCGCGGCCGGCACGACGCACACGTCGCTCCGCTCGTAGTGCGCCTCGACCTTCTCCTTGGTCTTCAGGTCGACCGACTGCATCGGCTTCTTCATCGTCGAGATGGGCTTGATGGCGACACGCAGATCGATGGGCTCGCCGTTGGTGACGCCGCCTGTCAGGCCGCCCGCGCGGTTCGTGAGGTGGCGGAACGCGCCGCCGGCGAAGTCGATCTCGTCGTGAAACTGCGAGCCCGGCCGTGCAGCGCCCTCGAAGCCGGCGCCGATCTCGACGCCCTTGATGGCATTGATCGACAGCATCGCCTGCGCGAGCAAGCCGTCGAGCTTGCGGTCCCAGTGCACGTAGCTGCCGAGCCCGACCGGCACTCCGCGCGCGATGACACGGAATGTCCCACCCAGCGTGTCGCCGCGCTCCGCGACCTCGTCAATGTCGGCCACCATGCGCGCCGACATCTCCGGGTCGGGGCAGCGCACTGGCGACGCTTCGATCTCTTCAACCGTCACCGTGTCGGGGTTGACACCTTCGTAGCCGACGTCGTTGAGGCCGATCGATTGAGTGAAGCTGAAGATCTCCACCCCGAAATGCCCCAGCAGCTTGCGCGCGATGCCACCCGCGGCCACGCGCGGCGCAGTCTCGCGGGCTGACGACCGCTCGAGCACGTTGCGCACGTCGTCGTGGCCGTACTTCAGCGCTCCTGCCAGGTCGGCATGGCCCGGGCGCAGCCGCGTGACGGGCTTTGGCGCGAAGCCTTCCTTCGACGCGGTCATCTCGGCCGTCCAGTTGGCGTGGTCCTTGTTCTCGAGCACCAGCGTCACGGGGCTGCCGATGGTGAAGCCGCCGCGGACGCCGCTGACGATGCGGGCGAAGTCCGTCTCGATCTTCTGGCGGCCGCCCCGGCCGTGGCCGCCCTGGCGGCGCGCCAGGTCGCGTCGCAGCTCGTCCTCGGAGATCTCCAGGCCGGCGGGCAGGCCTTCGACGATGACCGTCAGCTGAGGGCCGTGCGATTCGCCGGCGGTGAGGAATCGAAGCATTCAGTACGGCGCCTCCTGACTGCGCTTGCGCACCATTGAGGCGATGATAGGGCGGCCGATGGCTGAGTCCTTGAAGGCTGCGCTGGTGGACATCGGCGGCACCTTGTGGCCCAACTCGTGGCCGGTGCGCGCCACCGACGGCGAAGGCCGCCTCGCCAGGCTGCGTGCGCTGCTGCCGGATCTGCCTCTCGAAAGCGCCACCGAGCTTGCCGCCGACATCATCACGAGGTCGCGCGACCTGAACGGCGGAACCGTCATGGTGCCCGAGCTGATCCGGATCGACGCCGACGAGCTCATCACGCTATGCCTCAACGATCACCATGTCGCGCTGCGCCCGTCGTTGGTGATGCAGGTGCGGCGCGCGATGGCGATTCCCATCGACGGCGAGTTCCAGCCGCTGCCGGGCGCGCGGGAGCTGCTGGCCACGATTCGTGAGCTCGGGCTGCGTTGCGTCGTCGCCAGCAACACCTACTGGCGCGACGCCGAAAGCTACTGGGACGACTTCCGCCTGCTCGGCTGGGAGGACAGCATCGACGCGGTCGTCACATCGGTGGACGCCGGCCACCTGAAGCCGCACCCGGCTGTTTTCGAGCTGGCGGTCAAAGCCGCCGGCGTGCCGGCGGAACTGTGCGTCGTCATCGGCAACAAGGAGGCCAACGACGTGGCGCCCGCGCTGGCGCTGGGCATGCAGGCGATCCTTGTCTACCCGGACGACCCGCCGCCGGCATCCACCGGCGCGCAGGCGGTCGCCGCCGACCTCTGGGAATGCGCCATAGCATTGAGAGTTATGCTCGGCCGGTAGTGAAAAATGAGCTGCAGCGCGACGTCGAGCGCGTGTCGCTATCGCTCGATGTCAACGGCGAGAGCTCGCAATTGCTCGTGCCTGTGCACAAGACGCTGCTCGAAGTTCTGCGTGAGGATATGGGCCTCACCGGCACAAAGCATGGGTGCGAGCTTGGCGAGTGCGGCACGTGCACGGTGCTCATCGACGGGCGGCCACACCTGAGCTGCCTTGTGCTGCCGGTCCAGGTCGAGGGCCGCGCAATCACCACTGTCGAAGGACTTGCGGTTGGCTCGGAGCTGCACCCACTGCAGCAGGCGTTCGCTGAGCTCGGCGCGGCGCAATGCGGCTACTGCACGCCGGGCATCCTGCTCGCGTCGCGTGCGCTGCTCGACGTGAATCCGAAACCTACGCGTGACGAGATTCGCGAGGCGCTCGCGGGCAACCTCTGCCGGTGCACCGGCTACGTGAAGATCCTGGAAGCGGTCGAGATGGCAGCGACAAGGATGGCGGGTTGAGCACCCCCTCCCGTCCTCCCTGCGACGGCGGGGAGGCGACTTTCTCCGTCATCGGGAAGCCATTCCCCAGGGTTGACGGCGGGGCCAAGGTCACCGGGCAGGCCGTCTACGCCGACGATGTAGTGCTGCCTCGGACGCTGCACAGCAAGTTCCTGCGCAGCCCGCACCCGCATGCGCGGATCGTCTCGGTCGACACGTCAGCCGCGCGGCGCATTCCCGGCGTGAAGGCCGTGATCACCGGCGCCGACCTGCCGGTCAAGTTCGGCATCCTGCCGGTCACCCAGGACGAGCGCGCACTCGAGCACGAGAAGGTGCGCTACGTCGGTGACCCGATCGCGGCGGTGGCGGCGACGGACGAGGAAACCGCGGCCGCTGCGTGCGATGCGATAGCTGTCGAGTACGAGGTGTTCGAGCCGGTGATGTCCATCGAGGAAGCGCTTCGCGCACCGAAGGGCGAGCGCATCCAGGACTACGGAGGGCCGAACAACATCCACAAGCTCGTGGCCCTCGAGTTCGGCGACATGGACGGAGGTTTCGCGAAGGCCGACCACATCAGAGAGGACGTCTTCTTCTTCCAGGGCAACACGCACCTGCCGATGGAGCAGCTTCGCGCACGAGATCGTGGTCAGCAAGCTCGCGATGATCACGGGCCGGCCCGTCAAGTGCACGCTGACGCGCGAGGAGGTCTTCTACGCCCACCGCGGCCGGCACCCGGTGCTGATGTGGGTCCGCACCGGCGTCACGCGCGATGGCCTCATCACCGCGATGCATTTCAAGAGCGCGCTCGACGGCGGCGCCTACGGCTCGTACGGCGTCGCATCCACGTTCTACACAGGCGTCCTTCAGCCGATCACCTACGACATCCCCGCCTATCGATTCGAAGGCTGCCGGGTCTTCACCAACAAGCCGCCGTGCGGTCCCAAGCGCGGGCACGGGACGCCGCAGCCGCGTTTCGCGCTGGAGCTACACCTCGAGAAGATCGCGCACGACCTCGGCCTCGACCCGGCCGAGATGAAGCGCAAGAACTTTGTCAAGCCGATGACGCGCACCGTGAACTGGCTGCGCGTCACTTCGTGTGGGCTCGAGGAGTGCGCGCAGAAAGTCCTGCATGCGTCCGGCTATGGCGATCGCAAGCGACTCCCTGGCCACGGCATGGGATTTGCGATCTCGAGCTATCTCTCGGGCGCGGGCACGGCCATCTACTGGAACGACATGCCGCACTCGGAGGTGCAGATCAAGGTCGACCGCGGCGGCGTGACCGCTTACTGCGGCGCGATGGACATCGGGCAGGGTTCCGATTCGGTGCTGGCCGCGATCGTTGCTGAGCAACTCGGACTGCAGCCCAAGGACGTCCGTCTGGTGACCGCCGACTCCGACACGACTCCGATCGACCTGGGGTCCTACTCGTCGCGCGTGACGTTCATGGCGGGCAACGCGGCGCTGGAAGCGGCGCGAAAGATGCGGCTCATGCTCGTCGAGGCCGTCGAGGCCGCCGGACGCAAGTACGAGGACGTGAAGTTCGAGGAGGCTTGTGTCCTTGCCGAAGCGAAGTTCGGCACGCTGGTCAGCGCGGGCAGCTACACGCCGCCGAAGATCGCCGGCCCTTACAAGGGCTCAGGGGTCGGACCAAGCCCTGCCTACAGCTATTCGGCCTGCGTGGTGGACCTCGACGCCGACGCGCGCACCGGGCTCGTGCACATCAACAAGGTCTGGATCGCGCATGACGTGGGACGTGCCATCAACCCGCTGCTCGTCGAGGGGCAGGTCGAGGGCAGCGTGTACATGGGCCTGGGCGAGGCGCTGATGGAGGAGCAGGAGTTCCGCAAGGGCCTGCACAAGTGGCCGTCGATGCTCGAGTACAAGTCCCCCACGTTCCTCGACGTGCCGGAGATGGAGACGTTCATCGTCGAGACCGATGATCCCGAGGGTCCGTACGGCGCGAAGGAGGCCGGGCAGGGCCCGCTGCTCCCGGTCATCCCGGCGGTCAACGCCGCCGTGTACGACGCGCTCGGCGTGTGGATCGATGAAACGCCGGTGACGCCGGAGAAGATCGTCGAGGCGCTGCGCCGCAAAGACAAAGGTGAGCCGGCTCGCGTCGGCCCGACGCGTTTCCCCGACATCCCTTACCCGGCGTGCATCAAGGTCGAGCCGCCACCCAAGGATCTAAGTGCTTCGCCTGCCGAGATTTAGGTACCTGCGCCCGAAGACGGCGCGCGAGGCGGCGCACATGGCGCGCGACCTGGGACCGAAGGCGATGTTCGTCGCGGGCGGCACCGACCTGTATCCGAAGCTCAAGCGGAGGCAGTTCGAGATCGAGGCGCTCATCGGCCTCGACTTTCTCGACCGGCGCATCGACGGCGACACGATCGGCGCCGGCGCGACGCTGGCCGACATCGCATCACATGCCGGCGTCCCTCGCGGCTACGGGCAGGCAGCCGGTCTCGTGTCGTCGCCGCCGCTGCGCAACGCAGGCACGGCGGGAGGCAACCTGTGCGTCGACACGCGGTGCAACTACTACGACATGACTTACGAGTGGCGGAAGGCGATCGGCTTCTGCATTAAGAAGGACGGGGACATCTGCCTCGTCGCGCCGAGCAGCCCGCGTTGCTGGGCTGTGTCCTCGTCAGACACCGCGCCGATGGCGATCGCGCTCGGCGCCACAGTAGTGCTGGCGGGCGATGATGGCGAGCGCGAGGCGCCGGTCGCGGCGCTGTACCGCGACGACGGCATCGACTACCTCGCCAAGCAGCCGCATGAGGTCGTGACGGAGATTCGGATGCCTGTCGACGCGCGCACGAGCAGCGCTTACGTGAAGCTGAGGCGGCGCGGCTCGATCGACTTTCCGATCGCGGGGGCAGCGGTGGCGCTCGAGCTCGACGGCGACGTCGTGGACTCCTGCCGCATCGTCCTGAGCGCGGTCGCATCGCATCCTCTGGAGGCCGCGGCCGCTGGCGAGTTCCTCGCCGGCAAGCGACTCGACCGGGATGTGATCCAGGCGGCGGCCGATCTCGCCGCGAAGCCGGCCAAGCCCCTCGACAACGCAGATCTCACCCATTTCTGGCGCAAACGGATGGTGCGGGTGGTGGTCGAGCAGGCGATTCAGGAGGCGATCGGAGCCGGGGGCTCGACGGTTAAGCTTGCAGGCCAATGAGAGGAAGGTTCACACGGCGACAGTCGGGCCAAGGCATGGTCGAATACGCGCTCATCCTCGCGCTGGTGGCTTTGATCGTGATCGTGGCGCTCATCGCCACGGGAGGTCAGGTCATCAACCTGTACTCCGACATCGTGACCACGATGTGCCAGAACCACGTCGGCTGCTGACACAAGCGCGCGCCGACCAGAAAGCGGCGGCGGATCGTTAACCTCTGTATTCATGATTCATTTTTTCCGCTGGACCCAGGAGGGCCAGGGGATGGTGGAGTACGCCCTCATCCTGGCTCTGGTGGCGCTGATCGTCATCGTGGCGCTGATCGCCACTGGCGGCCAGCTCATCAACGTCTACTCGAACATCACCGCCACGATGTGCAGCTACCACGTGGGGTGCTGAGCTAACACCCCCTCCTGACGGCCGCCTTCTGCGGCACCCCTCACCCACTCCTGCCAGGCTGGGCAGGGACTTGTAGACTCGTGCCTTCAGCCGCACAATCGGATAGTTCGATGGACTTCAAACATCTGGATGCGTTCCTGCAGGTCGCGGCAACAGGGCACTTCGGCCGCGCCGCAATCGCGCTTCAGATAACGCAATCGGCGCTCACTCAGCGCATTCAAGCTTTGGAGCGCGAGTTGGGGGCTCAACTCCTGAGTCGAGGCCCGAGTGGAGCGCGTCTGACCGCCGCCGGTGAGGTGCTGCTGCCCTACGCGCGGACCCTGGTACAGACCGTGAGTCTGGCGAGGCGAGACCTTGCCGACAACGCGGCAGGCCTGGGTGGCCACCTGCGGTTGGGCTACCTGGCGCATGGCGACCTGGTTGCCCAGGTCAAGATCGCAAATGCGTTCCGGCACCAATATCCGCGCATCACCGTCGAAACCTCGTCAGCAAGCAGCCAGGACAACCTGGAGCGCGTCGCAGACGGTGAGCTGGAGGCGGCATTCGCCACAGCTCCGGTGGAGCCTCGCCCAGGCGTGATCGAGAAGGTCATCCTGGTTGACCCGCTGGTAGTCGTGCTGCCGAAAAATCATCGACTCGCCCAGCTGGATCCGGTGCCGGTGGCAAA
>VBFW01000120.1 GCA_005880525.1 Chloroflexota bacterium
CGAGCCGATCAGCCACGGCCCGATGATCGAGCCCCCATATCCCGCGGCCGTCACCACGATCAGGGCTGTGCCCGTGCGCCCGAGGTTCGCGCCGGCGCTGAAGGCCAGCGGCACCATCACCGCGCAGCCCGCGCCGACGAGCGTGAATCCGGCGATCGCCGTCACAGGCTCCGGCAGCGCGACCGCCAGCGCGACACCAATCATCGAAACGACGCCGCCCAGCGCGGCCACCACCGGCGCGCTCGTGCGCGCAGTCAGGCGATCGGCGGTGAAGCGCACCACGGTCATCGCTATCGAGAACGTGACGGCGACGCCCGCGGCGACCGCGAGCGTGGTCTTGCCGTAGTCACGCAGGTAGATCGGCCCCCAGTCGCCGCCGGCGCTTTCGACCAGGATGCCGAAGAACGCCATCGCTGACACCGCGCTGACGGCGGTGCCGATGCGCAGCCGCGTCGTGCCGCTCGGTAGGAGCGTGGCCGCACCGCCACGCGTGTTAGGCACTCCCGCGAGCAGCGGCACCGAAGAGACGCAGATCACCGCGGCCACTATCGCGAAGTGAGGCAGCGGACCCAGGCCGAGCGCGGCCGCCGCTGCGGCCGCAACGCCGCCCGCGACAAAGCCCAGGCTCCAGAAACCGTGAAAGCCGTTGATCATCGGCCGTCCGGCCTCGCGCTCGAGCTCCGCGGCCTGCGAGTTCTCGAGCACGTCGATCACCCCGGCGAGGATGCCCAGCACAAGAAAGGTCGCCGCGAAGACGCCAAATCCTGGCGCGAGAGCCGGCGTTATCAGCGCCGCGACCATCACGGCGGTAAGGACGCGCACCCACGTGCGCGCGCCACCCGCAAGGATGGGGCGCGCGAGCACTGCGCCCGCGACCGCGCCCGCCGCGTAGACCACGAACGCGAGCCCAACCTCTCCATCGGTCAGGTGGAGGCTTTCCTTGAAAGCCGGCATGCGCGGCACGAGGCTGCCCGCGACGGTGCCGAAGCAGAAGAACGCAGCCGACACCGCAAAGCGGGGACGCAACGCCCCCACCCTACCCTCCCCCGTGTGCGGGGGAGGGGACTGGACATCCATGGATACACTGCCAGCGTGGCGGTGGGCGTGAGCGATCCCGTGAGGACGCTCTATCGCACGCTCCTCGCGTACGGCGCCTTCGCGATCCTCATCCTCGTCGCCGGCGTCGCCGAGTACGTCCATTTCGAGCCCTTCACGTCGAGCGCGAGCCTGCACGCGAAAGCCGTCGGCGTCTACGCGTACGACCCCGCGACCAAACAGACTTCAGGCCCTGACCGCGAGCGCTTCGCGCGCAACGAAGGGTTCGCCGCGGTCGTGGATTGGTCTGGGCTGCCGGACAACATCACCGTCGAAGCCGTGTGGTTCGACAGCTTCGAAAACGTCGTCGGCTCGGTCGGACCGGGCGTGCCGAGCCAGCTGCGCAGCCAGACCGTCGTGCCGGCCGAGGTTCCTGAGGGCCTGAAGTACCACCTCCCCGGCGAGTACATCTTCGCCATCGAAAGGCTCGACAACGGCAGGCCGGTCGAGGTGATCGGACGCCGCGTCGTGTACGTGGAGCGGTGATCAGCGCGTTCAACGTCCCCACCGCGGCCAATCCTCGACCGCGCAACCGGCCGGCGCGCTACATCCTCGCGGTCATCATCGGCGCGGTCGTTCTTCTCGTCGTCGCCGGCAACTCGCTGCTCGACTACGTCTTCATCGACACGATCCCTGGGCGCGCGACGCTGTACGGGCTCCTCGCAGTCGCCCTCATCGCCGTCGGCACCTACATCCAGGCGCGCGCGTTCAACCGCGACCCGATCACCCGCCGGCGCCACCTCATTCGCGCCGGCGTCCTGCTCGGGCTCGCGGCGATGCTCTGGCTGCTCATCAGCGACCTCTTCCTCTTCGCCCAGTCGGCGGGGCCGGGCGTGGCGGCGGTCTGTGCGCTGGCGTGCGTGCCCACTACCGCGTTCGGGCTCTGGGTCGTGCGGCGCATCGATCGCAACGAGAAGGAGCCATGGCGCCTGGTGCTGGTCGCTGCGGCGTGGGGCGCGGTGGTCGCGACGAGTCTTGTCATCTGGGCCGAGACGTTCTGGGACGAGATCGCCGCCCACACGTTGGTGCCGGGACCAGGCCTCGACGCGTCCAACGCCTTCTCGGCCGGCCTCTTCGAAGAGCTCGGCAAGGGCGTCGCTGTGGTGCTGCTGTTCCTCGTCATGCGCAACGAGTTCGACGACGTCGTCGACGGCATCGTTTACGGCGCGGCGGTCGGACTCGGGTTCAACTTCATGGAGACCATCACGTACATGACGAACCTGTACGCGATCTTGAGTCCTGAAGGCTCAGGCGGCATCGCGGCCGGATTTCAGTGGTACGCGCGTCAGGTGCTGGGACTCTTCATGGGCCACGCGACTTACACCGCGCTGATCGGCGCGGGCATCGGCATCGCGCGCCAGCTGCCGTCGCGCCGGCAAAAGGTGATCGCGATCCTCAGCGGCTTCCTGGTCGCCATCGCCGCGCACTTCTCGTGGGACGCGTGGCTCACCTTCTTCCCCATCGAGACGTCGCTCTTCGGCCTGGTCGAGGTTCACCTGCGCACCATCGTCATGACAGGGCCCTTCACGGCCGGCGTGATCGTGCTGCTGGTGATGGGCCTGCGCAACGAGAGCCGGGCCCTGTACGACCAGCTGCGCAAGGAGGCGGCCGTCGGCGCAGGCGCGGTGCTGCCGGCCGAGGTGGACATCCTCGCCAACCCCTGGAAACGGTTTGGCGAGCGGCTGCGCGCGCTGGACAAGGGTGGACTCCGCGCTTACTTGCGCCTCGCGCGATTGCAAACAGCGCAGCTCGACCTCGCGATGGAGCGCTGGCATCGCGAGCGCCAGGAGATCGACACGCCGCTCGAAGCTGAGCAGGAGCTGAGGGGCGAGATCCTTACCTTGCGCCGGCAGGCCGCGTTCTGAGTCGAAACAGCGCCAGCGTGATGAGCGCTGCGGCCGTGCCCCAGGTGATCGCGGAGACGATCGGGTCGCTGAAATCGGTGCCTCCCAGCAACGCATGCGCGAACACCAGTGCAAAAGCGACGTACGCCAGGCGATGCAGCCACTGCCAGGCGGCCTGTTTCATGCGCCGCTTCATCCATGCGGTCACCGTGACGAGCACCAGGATGTCGAGCGAGAGCGTCCCCAGGCCGATGGCCAGCGTGCCGTACGGCGCGAGGAAGGGAACGAAAACGTCGATGGGCGTGACGCGCGCGGTGTGGTCGAGCAACAACGCGATGACATGCAGCGCCCCGAGCGGGATCCAGAGCACCGTCGTGTACTCGTGCAGCGAGCGCAGCGCGCGGTTGCTGCCGAGCCAGTCGAGCACCGCGGTCCGCAGCGCGATGCCGGTAAGAAGCGCGATCGCCAGCGACGCGTAGGACGCGAGCCCGCACACGCGGGCGAGCAACCACATGAACTGATCGGTGGTCATGCGGCGCCGCCCGAGATGAGCACTGTCTTCGCGAGAACCTCGGCGTCGAGTGCGGTCTCGGCGACCACAGACACCTCTTCGACACGTGTTGTCGCGGGGAGGCCGGTGCGCGGATCGATGAGGTGGTGCAGATCGCCCCACCGTCGCTTGCGCGTGCTGCTCGTGGCCGCGCCGAGGTTCCTGAGCAGGTAGGTCTTGCATGCGATCGCCACCGGCCACTCACCGCGCGCGTACAGGTCGCCACCGAGGTTCACCAGGACGTGATCGCCCAGGCGCTCAGCAAGCCGGTCGGCCATCCAGCCCTTGGCGATGCCGCCCAGGTCGATGCGCACGTTGGGCGCCAAACGTGCCCTTCCACGGGCAACTTTCAGAACCTCTGGCAAAAAAGGTGCGGTATGCGCCTGGTCGAGGTGTGCGGCAGTCGGTCCCTGGGTAAGGGGGCGCGTGTAGCCGATCGCAAGCATCGACGGCAGCACCGCGACGTTGACGAGGCCGCCGCTCATCTCGAACGCCAGCAGCGACGCGCGTAGCAGTTGCTCCAGCTCAGGCGAGATGTCGACCCAAGCAGCCGCAGCGTTCAGCCGCGACAGCTCGCTCGATTCGTCGAATCGAGTGATGCGGGCCGCGATGCTCCGGACCCACCGCTCGCCCTCGGCCAAATCGCCATCGCCAAACAGGCTGCAGGTCGTGCCCATCGCCCGGAAGTGCAGCTCAGGACGCATAGGTCGAGGTCACCGGTTGGACATCCGCAGGTCGCACTGACGAAGAGAGCACCGGCGGTTGCAGCGGTGCGCTCGGGTTCTTGACGTGGGCAGTCACGTACGCGGCCGAAGCGAAGGTCGCGAGCAGGCTCAGCACCGTGGCGCCGATCTTCAGCAGCAGGGGACGACGATCGCTCACCTCAGGAACGGGACCGAGTCGAAGGTTGATCCGAGGATGGACCTGGCGTCCGCGCCGAGGTGACCACCGAGGATCTCCTGGTAGACGGAGCGAAAGTCGACCGCGTACTTGAGGTTGCCGGTGGCGTCGAGGTCGGTGAGGCTCGGCTCGCCGCCGTACAGCCCGCCCTTGGCCGGGTCGCCGATGAGCAGCAGCGGGGCGGCCGCGCCGTGGTCGGTGCCGCCGCTCGCGTTCTCTTTCGGCCGCCGCCCGAACTCCGACCACGTCGCGATGAGCACGTTGTCCGCCTTGCCGTGAGCGGCGAGGTCCTGATAGAAGGCCGTGACCGCCGAGTCGAGGTACGCCATGAGGTCGTCATGGCGGCTCAGCTCCGTGTAGTGAGTGTCGAAGCCGCCGAGCGTGACGTGCAGCAGCTTCACGCCTGTGCCGGTGACGATGAGCTCCGCAGCCAGCTGGAGCGCCGCGGCCAGCTGGTTCTTCGACGAGTAGACGAGCTTGACCTTGTCCGAATAGTCGGCCATCGGTTGATACGACGCGGCAGAGGTGCGGAGCGTCGCGACCGTCTCGGTCGCGGTCGCGATGGCGGTGTCGAACAGCGCGCCGTAGATGCCAGGCGTGCCCTTGTACAGCGCGCCGACAGCCGCCTCGACCTCGCTCCCGCCGGTGAAGCCGAACGTCTTCTGCTCCTGGATGACGGTCATCGTGGCCTGCAGGTCGCGCAGGGCTCCGGGCACGTCGGTGGCGCCGCACGCGCAGCCGGTGAGCGGATGACCGTTCGAGTCGTAGGAAGTCGCCAGCGTGCGTCCGAGCCATCCATCCACCTGGCGGCGCGTGGGGTCACCCGTCTCCCAGATGCGGATCGACTCGAAGTGCGAGAAGGTCGGTTTGGGGTAGCCGACGCCCTGCACGATCGCGACTTTTCCCTTGTCCCACAGGCCCTTGATGCCGGGGAGGTTGTGGTTGAGCCCGTAGTCCTTGTTGAGGGGCAGGGCCTGCGAGACCATCGGCGCGGCGAGCTTCGGCCGCAGGTCGTGCAGCGTCGGGTCGGCGAGCGGCACGAGCGTGCGCAGCCCGTCGTTGCCACCGGCGAGCTGGATCATCACGAGCACCTTCTCGTTGGTGATGCCTTCCTGTTTGGCCGCGTAGACGGCGCGAGCGAACGCGTCAGGCACCGCCGCATAACCGGCCGCGAGGCCCGCGGCCCCGGCGCCGAAGACGAGCCCCGCCCGCAGGAAGTCCCGGCGCTTGAGCTGGTTGATTCCGATCTCGTTCGTCATGTCACGTCCACCTACTTGAGCTGAAATTCCGGTGAGGCAAGCGCCACGAACCACTTGATTCGTTCGTCGGTCGCGCTGTTGAGCATCGACGCCGTCTGCGGGCCGACGATGCCGTCGAGCTGATGCTTGACCGCGTCTGACGACGGCGGCAGCGATGTGGCCTGGGCGAGCGCGCCGGTCACGAAGTTGACGCGCTCGATCACTGTGTTCGAAGAGATCCACGCCTCGTTGTTGGGCCATCCGCCGACGTCGGGCGGATCGAACAGCATCTGGCCCATGCCCGAACCGGAGGCCACGATGAGCTTCGAGAGCTTCGTCGCGTCGAGGGCGCGCGCGGCCTGGACCATGAACTCCGTCGGTGACTTGACGAGAGCTCGATACGTGCCGGCGCCGCGGAACTCGTCGCTCGTGAATACCGAGCGCATCAGCGTCTTCATGTCGTACTTGCTGCGACGAAATGCATCAGCGAGCCGGTTCACCAGGCTCGACGCAGGCTGCCGCGCCACAAAGTGCTGCAGCACCCTGGTGGTGATGAATGGCGCGGTGGACGGCTGGGCCAGGATGCGATCGATGACGCCCTGGGTGTCCAGCGCGCCGGTCTTGCCGAGGTACGTGACCGAGCCCTTGAACGCGCGCCTCTGGTTGAATACGCCGGATTTCTGGCTGGTGTAGACGGGGAGCATGCGGCCGGTGCCGTTGGCGGCAGCGGTCGAGTCCGGGCGCGGCAGCTGCCAGCCGGTCAGCGCAAGCGCCCCCTGGCGCACGTCCTCTTCGGAGAAGGTGTCGGCGCCCATCGCGAAGAGCTCCATGAGCTCGCGCGAGTAGTTCTCGTTGGGGTTCGATGCGACAGACGTCGCGAGGTCGAGGTAACGCAGCATCGCCGGGTCGGTGGTGACCTGCATGAGCATCGAGCCCAGGTTGGTCATCGCCATGCGCCGCCAGGTGAGGTTCTGCCAGTACATGAAGGTGTTGTCCGCGGCCTTGCGGTAGTCGCTGGTGAAATGAACCGGCCGACAGCGCCGACTCGAGCTGCGCCGGCGTGTAGCCGAAGGTCGCGCGCCGGAGCAGCTGCATGATGCGCGCCGATTCCGACCCCAGCGGCGACGCCCAGTCGGTGCCCGATCCGGTCGAGATGTTGGTCAGGGTCGGAGTCACAAGGCGCACCGCCCCGACCCCCAGCCCCGCGGCGACCGCCGCCACCAGCGCCTGGCGGCGAGTCAGAACCTGTTTCGCCAGCGCCATGAAGCCAGTAAGGGCCACAACGGTCTGGCCAGAATCAGCCGAATGTGAAAATTTCGTAAGCGAGCGGTCCCCTCCCCACAGGTGGGGAGGCCAGGTGGGGACGTTAGACCTGGCCATGTTTAATGGACCCGTTACTGGGTAATGTTGTAACGCTATGGCGGGCACCCCGGCCACCGAGCGCGAGGCCCTGGATGCGTACTCGGCCACCATCGTGGCGGTCGCCGAGCGCGTTCTCCCCACCGTGGCCAGCCTGCGTGTCCACCGGGCAGGGGTCCGGGACGGCGGCGCCGGCTCCGGCGTGGTGATCACCCCCGACGGCTACATCGTCACCTCCGCCCACGTCGTCGCCCAGTCACGCACCGCCACTGCCGCCTTCATCGACGGCTCTGAATACGAGCTCGACGTCGTCGGCGCGGACGCCCTGTCCGACCTGGCAATCGGTCGCGCCCGCGCCGCCACCCTCCAGCCAATCGAGGTTGGCGACGCGGACAACCTGCGCGTCGGCCAGCTCGTGGTCGCCATCGGCAACCCGATGGGCTTCAGCGGATCCGTCACGTCGGGGGTCGTCAGCGGGTTAGGCCGCTCACTGGCGACCGCCGACGGCAACGGGCACCGGCGGTTCGTCGAGGACGTGATCCAGACGGACGCGGCGCTGAACCCCGGCAACTCCGGCGGCGCGCTCGCGGACTGGCAGGCGCGGCTGGTCGGCGTGAACACGGCGGTCGCGGGCATGGGCCTCGGCCTTGCCGTGCCGATCAACGGGACGACGCAGGCGATCCTCGCAGCCCTCATGCGCAACGGACGCGTGCGCCGGGCGTTCCTCGGCATCGCGGGCGGCACGCGAGCGCTGGCGCCGGCGGTCGCCCAGCGCACGGGATTCAAGGCAGGCGTCGAGGTGCAGGAGATCGTCTCCGACAGCCCCGCCGCCGCGGCGAGGCTGCGCAGCGGCGACCTGATAGTCGAAGTGGATGGCGCGGCCGTATCCAAAGCCGGCGACCTGCAGAGGCTGATGGTCGAGACCCGCATCGGCTCGAAGCTGTCGATCCGCATCGTCCGCGAGGACAGGCTCGTCGCTCTGGAGGTCGTCCCCGCGGAGCTGAAATAGGCTCAACGCCAGAGCGGAACAGCGGGCCGCCCGCCGCTTTGGTACGTTAAGAAAACTGCAAGCTCGGTTTTGACGTGCCGGGTGCTGTTAGGGGGATGTATCGAGATGAAGCGGAAACGCGTCATCGTTGGATTGCTTGTCGCCCTGGTCCTGGCCGCATGCGGCACGACCGCAAGCTCTGGCGGTAGCTCCTACCAGGGCAAGACCATCAAGCTGGGCGCGCTGCTGTCCATCACCGGGGCGGGCGGCGTGTACGGCCCGCAGAGCCGGGACGGAATGAAGCTCGCGGTCGAGCAGATCAACGGCTCCGGAGGGGTCAACGGGGCTCAGATCGACCTGGAGGTGCGCGACGACGCCTCCGATAAGGCCCAGTCGGCGCAACAGGCGCAAACCATGATCCAGCAGGACCAGCTCATGGCCCTCCTCGGGCCGACGCTCTCGAACTCGGCCGTCGGCGTGCACCCCCTGGCCGAGAACCTGAAGACGCCGATCCTCGCCGTCAGCACCACCGGCATCCACATCGTTCCCGACTGCAACTTCCCGTCATCGGCTCCGTGCAAGTACGTCTTCCGCGACAGCCTGGGCGAGCAGACAGCCATCCCCGACAACATCAAGGCGTACTCGGATGACAAGCACCCGGCGTCTGGCGTGCTCCTGGTCGCGCAGGACGACAAGTTCTCGAGCGACGGGGGCCAGATCGTTCAGGACACTGTCAGCAAGTACAACATCAACCTGCTGAAGGTCATCAAGTTCAGCAAGACCGAGGCCGACCTCTCGCCCTATGTGACGCAGGCCGTGCAGCTGAAGCCCGACGTGATCTTCATCACTTCGCTCGGCGGTATCCCCGCCAAGATCATGATCGAGGCCCGCAAGCAGGGCTGGACCGGTCAGTTCCTCGGCGGCAACGGCTTCAACACGGCGACCGTCTCCAAGCAGGCCGGTAAATCCGGCGAGGGCGCTCGCAGCGCCAGCGCCTGGTATATCGGCAACACGTTCGCGTCGAACGCCGATTTCGTGAGCGCTTACAAGCAGAAGTACGGCAGCGACCCGGACCAGTTCGCGGCGCAGGGCTACACCGGCATCAAGATCATCGCGGACGCCGCGAAGCGCGCCGGGCTCACGTTCTCCGACCTGCCCGGCGACCGCGACAAGCTGCGCGCCGCGATGGAGACGGTGAACATCGACACGCCGCTCGGCCCGTTCCAGTTCACATCGAACCACGACGTCAAGCAGACGGTGTGGGTCATTCAGATGGACGGCAACGGCGGATTCTCTCTCGTGCACGAGATCAAGCCGACCACGTAGTGCCGGCCGTTTCGTCCCGGACAACATAGTCGCGCGATGGGCCAGCAGGTCCTGAACGCGATCTTCATAGGCTCCATCTACGCCCTGTTCGCGGTCGGATACACGCTCGTCTTCGGCGTGCTCGACATCCTCAACCTCGCGCACAGCGCGGTCTTCATGCTCGGCGCGGCGGTCGCGTACTCGCTGGTCGTCAACTACAACCAGTCCTTCGCGGTGGCGTGCGTCGGAGGAATCCTGGCCTGCGTGGTGATGGGTCTGGTGATCGAGTTCGTCTGCCTGCGTCCTCTGCGCCGGCGGCGAGCCCCACCCATCGCCGCTCTCATCTCCACGATCGGGCTAGCGCTCATCATCGTGGCCGCGGTCGAGCAGGGCCGCCCGGGCAGCCTGTTCGCCTGGCTGTGGACGGACGGCGCGAACTCAGTCCGCTTCCCGCCGGACATCGTGCCCAACCCGACATGGAGCGTCGGCGGGCTCACCCTCGAAGCCGTGAAGGTCGCGATCGTGCCGGTTTCGCTTCTGCTGATGCTGGTGCTCGGCTATGTCATCCGCTTCACGCAGTTCGGACGGGGCCTGCGCGCGGTGGCGGAAAATCCGCGAGCCGCGAGCCTCATGGGCCTTGACGTCGACAGGATGATCATGCTGACGGTCGTCCTCTCCTCCGCCCTCGGCGGCATAGCGGCGAGGTGATGGCGCTGGTCCTGTTCGGCAGCAACGTGCGTACCGGCGTCGCGTTCGCCGCGCTGTTCCTGATGCTGGTCCTGCGCCCGCAGGGCATCTTCGGCGCGCAGCTGCACGAGCGGTTGTAGATGGATTTCATCCTCCAGCTCGTCACCGACCCGGTCGCCTTCTATCAGACGCACACGGTGTTGATCGCCCAGGTCGGCATCAACAGCATCCTCGCCTCCTCGATGTTCCTCGTCCTCTATTCAGGGCAGCTGTCGCTGGCGGCCCCGGGCTTCATGGCGATCGGCGCTTACACC